>DAIQQT010000195.1:0-5620 GCA_036786685.1 Trichlorobacter sp. | reverse complement strand
ATTGCACCAGACAAACCAGTGGCCCGATTGCCATAATATGCTATAATCGGGCCAAAACTATCTGGAGACCACCATGCAGGCCGAAACCATTGCCGTGATCGCCTTTGACCGGATCAGCCCTTTTTTGCTTGCCATGCCCTGCACCGTCTTCAGGGATGACCCGGCCCGGCCGGATATGCCCCGTTTCAGGTTGCTGGTCTGTTCTGCAGAAAAGCGAAGGCTACAGAGCAGCGCCGGTTTTGCCATAGAGACCTGTCACACCCTGCGGGATGCAGAGCAGGCGGATATCGTGATTGTGCCCAGTTGGCGTGACCCGCAGGAACTGCCGCCGCAACGGCTGTTGAACTGTCTGCGGGCGGCCCATGCACGGGGCGCATTGGTGGTGGGGCTCTGCCTGGGAACCTACGTGCTGGCTGCTGCCGGGCTGCTGGATGGACGTCCGGCAACCACCCACTGGGGCTGGACTGATGATCTGGCTGAACGGTATCCGCAGATAACCCTGCAACCGGATGTGTTGTATGTGGATGATGGGGATGTGATTACGTCAGCCGGGGTGGCTGCCGGGATTGACTGCTGTCTGCATCTGTTGCGTCGCCTGCATGGTGCTGAAGTTGCCGCCCATGTGGCCCGGCGGATGGTGGTGCCGCCCCACCGCCAGGGGGGGCAGGCCCAGTTCATTGAGCTGCCGCTTAACAAGAGTGCGGCAGAGGACCGCTTTGGACAACAGCTTGCGTGGGTCCAGCGCCATCTCGAGCAGCCCCATTCGCTGGACAGCCTTGCCGAGCGTTTCTGCATGAGCCGCCGCACCTTTACCCGGCGCTTCCGGCAGGTGACCGGCAGCACCGTGGGGGCCTGGCTGCTGAACCAGCGTCTGGGCTTTGCCCAACGGCTGTTGGAAACTACAGCCAAGTCAATTGATCAGGTTGCCCAGGAAGCGGGCTTTGGCTCAGAGGCGGCCCTACGGCAGCAGTTCAGCAAGGTATTGCATACCTCTCCGGCCCGCTACCGCAGGGAGTTTCGAAGGTAAGTAGCGGCTACACTGGAAATCAGGCAGCATGGTTGTTGGTAAGCGCCTGTAGAAATGATTGCAGAAATGCCTTGTCTTCCTGCAACCGGGCACTGCTTTGCCCCTTCAACCGGTCCATCATGCTCAAAATGTCCTGCACCTGCCGGGTGTAGGAAAAACCAGGTTCTGCATAGATATTGCGGTACCCGGTTTCGCCCGGTTCATAGAAACCGCTGTTGTCTGCCTTGAGATTTGCTGTGGCGGTGACCGCCAGAAACGGAGCCATCTTCAGCCACTTTTCAGACTCCGGTATGTCGGCTGTTGCCTCTTCCCACGCCTGCTTGACTGAAGCCGGTGCATTAGGGGGCGGATACTGCCACATCTTGGCAGCGCCGATGTTCATGAAACCATCGTTATCCAGGTCCTGGGCTTCACCCGGTGCAGTCAGCAGATTGTAGGCACCTTCAAAATCCAGCCTGCTGATGGAGATCGGGTCTGCCAGACAATGCACCTTACGCAGCACTTCCATCTCGTTAGCAGACAGGCTGTTCAAAAAATCCTTTGGATTGGTGCCGGCATTGCTGGTAGCGGCCCTGGAAAGAATCGCGGCAAACGTGTTCTGCTCTCCGTCAGAAACGCCCCGGCGTCCCATCAGATCAATAGCACGATTGGAAAATTGGACAGCGCTGGATGACACTGGACTGGTGTTGGTCGTGGCGGCAAGCATGATCCCTCCTGAATGATACAATTGATATCTGCTAAGACGTATCGGTCAGAAGGTCTGCTTATTCAAGTGATGCGTTGTCCAGTCAGTCAGATGCCTCCAACACCAGCAACCCGACCGTACCGTGTATCACCAGCTTTTCTTCCTGGTTGGTCACCTCCACCCTGACACTGGCAGTTCGGCGGCCCAGATGCAGCAATTCAGAGCGGGCCGTCAGCAGGTCCCCTGGCCGGGGAAACGAGCCCCGCGGTTGCGCTTGCAGCGACAACGGTTATCAGCGGCGGATAGTAACCGCCCCGCTCTGTGACCAGTCGTTGTGGCCCCCGGGGATGAGATGCAGGGCAGAACCTGGCATCAGCCGGGCCAGCTCTTCCGCATGGCTGGCCGGTATGATCTGATCATCGCGGGCAGCAAAGATCTCCACCGGACCATGATACCTCCGTAGTGCCGCGATATTGTCCCAACGATCTCGCAATAACAGCCCAACCGGCAGCCAGGGGTAATGCCTCCGGGCAACCTTGACCAGGGCATCAAAGGGCACCACCAGCACAATCTTGTCCGGCGGCTGTGGCTGCTGCGCCAGGAGCGCAGCCGGGCCACTGCCGATTGATTCGCCAACCGCACAGACCGGCAGAGCAGGATAGGTCTTGCGCAACCAACGATAGGCATGGATGGCAGCAGCATCAAAGGACTGCTTGCTCGGCGAGCCCGGCCGGCTGCCATAGCCGGGGTATTCCAGGATATACACTGAATCACGGGGCGAAAAACAGGACAGGGCGTAGCTGCGGTCTGCAGCCTGACCGCCATTGCCGTGGGCCAATAGCCAGATGTTTTGGGGATAGGCCACCAGACGGGCATAACCGGTTAATTGGCCATTGATCTGCCAAGGGGTCAGGCCGTTTGTTTCCGTGTGGTGGGTAGGGAAGTAGAGCAACTTACGCTGCAATAGCAGCAGAGCCACCAGAAAAAGCAGCACTGCTGCCAGGCCAAGCAGCACCAGGCGCACCAGCGGCTTCATGGACGCCACGCACCGCTGCAGTCGCTCATGCTATGTCTCCGTTTGCCGTGATGCGGTGTCAAGGACATGACCGGTTCCTGCTACCGCCGGGCCTTGCCGCAAACAGTGTCGATCTGCAGCTTGAACACCCGCGTCTTGGCTGAATCGGCGGCAATATAGTGCATTCCTTTTTCGTGATAATCAGGGCAGTACTTGTCCACCAGCGCCTCAAGACCACGCTGCTTGTCCGTATCCAGCGCCTCTGTTACCGTGCCGGAGACAATCACGCTCTCATAACGGGTGGAGAACTTCTCCGGCAACAGTTCGGTAGCCCCCACCACACAGAATGAGGCCCGGTTGTTGGCAGCCAGATTGTCCAGTTTGTGGCCTTCCAGGGCGCAATGGAAGTAGACGGCACTGTCCAGCAGGCAATAGCTGAGCGGTACACCATAGGGCTGACCGTCTGCGCTGCAGGTTGACAGCACACCATACTCACCCTGTTCCAGCAGTTTCCAGGTTTCCGTGTCCTGCAGTTGCCGGTCTTTCCGGCGTAGTTCACGCTGCATCTGTGCGCCTCCTGATACTGGTATGATAGGCGCAGCCAGTATACCCGATCTGTCAAAAATGGCTAGCTGCTGCTGTGGTGCAGCAGCTCTGCCTGAAGGGCTGCCCCCAGGGCACCGACAATGGAGGGGTGATCAGGCACCAGCACCGGCACCCCCAGCTCCTGCTCCAGCAGGCTCACCATAATCGGACTGTTGGCAACCCCGCCGCTAAAGACCAGATGGTCGGTATAGCCCACCTTGCGCACCATGGTGGCCAGGCGGTTGGCAACGGCCAGATGCACGGCCCTGGCGATCTCAGCCGGTGGCATGCCGCTGTTTTTCAGAGAGACCACCTCTGATTCCGCAAACACCGCGCACATGCTGTTGATCGGTGTGGCCTGCTCAATGCTTGCCGCTGCAGCACCAAATTCGGCCATGCTGTAGCCCAGTGACACCGCCATCATCTCCAGAAAACGTCCGGTGCCGGCCGCACATTTGTCATTCATCTGAAAGTTCTGGACCTTGCCCTCCGGCGTAAGGCTGATCACCTTGGAATCCTGGCCCCCCACATCCAGAATGGTGCGGCATTGGGGAAAGAAATAGCGTGCCCCCATGGCATGGGCCTTGATCTCGGTGATGACATCAACCTCAGCATGCTGTTGCACCAGATGCCTGCCATAGCCGGTGGCAACCGCCCTGACCGGCGCATGCTGTTCCAGAAAGGCCAGCGCCTGACGGTGGGGCTCAAAGCTGCTCTCCACTACGGTATGAAAACTGATGGCGCCCTGTTTGAGCGCCACCAGTTTGATGGTACGTGATCCTAAATCAATTCCTACTTTCACAGCTGTTACCCCTTGATCTGCTCGATAAACGCCTCAACGCGGGTCTTGAGCTGCCCCACATCATCGGGTGAATAATCAGACTCAATCGCCATAAACGGGATGCCCCGCTCTTCGCAGGCCTTGCGCAGCTTGACCGCCTCAATGTTGTAGGTGTGGCAGAACTGCAGGCAGTAGTCGATGATCCCCTCGGCACCGGACTGCTCATACTCCTTCAGCACCTGGTCGATCCGCTCGGTGTTGGGGGTAAAGCAGGAACAGTCGATCTTCATGTAGCGCTCGGTCAAGCGTTCCAGCTGTTGCTCCACGCTGGCAGAGCCTTCGTCGATCAGATCCTTGTAGTAGCGGGTGCCGATACAGCTCTCCTCGTTCACCACAATGGCGCCGGAGGTCTCAATGATGTTGTGCAGCTTCCAGTTGGGCAGCGCCATCGGCGTACCGGAGACCATGATCCGTGCTGCCGAGGCCGGGGCCACCCCAACTCCCTGGCTGATCCGCTCTTCCAGTTCATCACAGAGGGCGTTGACCTGTTCCACAAAGCGGTTCGGTTCGTCATAAAAGGCGATCTGCTCGATCAGCAGCATATCCTTGCCGCTGATGGGGGACGGATTGTGGTGACGCAGGCTGTTCAGGCGCTGCAACGCCTTGCGTTTGGCATTGATGGTCACAATCGCCTGGGAAAGTTCGTCAAAGCCGGTTTCCGTGCCGGTGATCTTGTCCACCGCCACCTTGAACTCCTTGACCTCATCCAGCCAGAGCGCCTTGTCCTTGTCCCGCTTCATCTGCGGGATCTCCATCACATGGGTCGGCACATACTGGTCCAGCAGCTCCCAGGTCTTTTTCTTGGCATCGCAGGTGGTCTCGCCATACACAAAATCAACCGCCTGGAAATAGGGGCAGATCTTGCCCACCTTGAAGCCAAAGGCAGACTTCACCATGGGGCAGATATTGCGGGGCAGCACCTTTTCCGCATCGGCAATTGAGCCTTGGGCGCCGCCGCACAGCCCCACGCAGATACCCCCTGCCGCCACCACCAGCTCTTCCGGCACATACACGCAGAAGGTGCCGATCACCGGCTTGCCAGCCTCCTTGGCAGCCACCAGCTCATGAATACGGCCGGTGTGGATGTTCTCCACCATGCCGTCAAAATAGGCCATCCTGGCCGGGCGGTTCTGCTGGGCCAGGAAGATGTTGGTGTAGGCCTGGGTCAGCATGGCCGGCATGCCGGTAAAGCGGGCCACATCCATGCCCAGTTTTTCCCACAGTTGCGGATCGGATTTCACCTCAAAAGCGCTCATGAACGGTTCTCCCTCAATTGAAATAATGGAGACCGAACATAAAAGTGGGGAACCGGGAAGTCAAACAGGTAATATCGATAATGACGGGCAAACGTATTCAATAAACAGATAGTAGGGGTGGCTAGGCGCGGCGGGGTGAAGGGGGTGACGGGTGAGACTAGCAGGCTGTTGAAATTGAAGTAGTTAAAACAGCCGTTTTGTAGTATATTTT
>DAIQQT010000194.1:0-5627 GCA_036786685.1 Trichlorobacter sp. | reverse complement strand
GACCCTTTTGATGCAGGTGAACCTGGACGAACATATCCCGGCTGAGTTATATAGAGCCGTTGCAGAGCTGCTGGACTGGATTTATAAGATGGAGGGGAAAAAGGAAGCATGACACAGATTAAATTTGGAACCGACGGCTGCCGTGGTGTGATTGCCCGGGAATTTACCTTTGACAACCTTGGTCTGGTGGCCCAGGCCACCATGGATTGGATGACCCGTGAGGGGCTGGCGGATCAGGGGTTGGTGGTGGGGTATGACCGCCGCTTTCTGTCCCGTGAATTCGCCTGCCGCGTGGCAGAAATAGCGGCTGGTAATGATATAAAAGTGCTTTTGTGTGACGATGTTGCGCCAACACCGGCGGTTTCCTGGGCAGCCAAGGCATTACAGGCCGGGGCCGGTGTCATGATTACGGCCAGCCATAATCCGCCGATCTATAACGGCTTCAAGATCAAGGAAAATTTTGGCGGCTCAGCCCGGCCAGAAACCACCCGCCTGCTGGAGCAGATTGTTGCCTACAACAGGGCTGAAGGGCGTCTGGTCCGCTCGGTCCCGTTTGAAGAGGCCTGCCGCAGCGGCAGGATTGAGCAGTTTGATGCCGCTACCGGCTACCTGCAACAGCTTGGTCATCTGGTTGATATGGAGGCGATCCGCAAGGCCGGTATCCCTGCTGTGGCTGATCCGATGTTTGGAGCAGGTAGCGGTTTCTTTAAACGTCTGCTGGGGATTGATGAGATCCACGCAGAGTCGAACCCCTCCTTTGGTGGCCGTCCGCCGGAGCCGATCGGTGAAAATCTGCAGGAACTGTGTGGACTGCTGGCAACTGGCCGTTACCGGGTCGGGCTGGCACTGGATGGAGATGCCGATCGGATCGGTGCGGTGGATGAGCGGGGTGAGTTCTTTTCATCCCATGCCATCTTTACCCTGCTGCTGAAGCATCTGGTGGAACGTAAGGGGCTGTCGGGCGGGGTGGTCAAGACCGTATCATCAACCCGGATGATTGACCTGCTGGCACAGAAATATGATCTGCCGCTCTATGAGACGCCGATCGGCTTCAAACATATCTGTGAACTGATGCTGGAACAGCAGATCCTGATGGGCGGGGAGGAATCAGGTGGTCTGGGTATCAGCGGTCATATCCCGGAGCGGGATGGCGTGCTGATGGGGCTGCTGTTACTGGAAACGGTGGCCGTGACCGGCAAGGGGCTACGGCAACAGCTGGAAGAGATCATGAATGAGATTGGTCACTTTTATTACCGCCGGATTGACACCCATATCAGTGGCGAGGCAAAAGAGGCGTTGTTGAAGCGTTTGAGGAGCGAACCGCCTGATACTATTGCCAGCCGGTCTGTGGCCGCAACCAACTTCAGCGACGGCTTCAAATTTGTGTTTGATAACGGCGACTGGCTGCTGATTCGGCCCTCCGGCACCGAGCCGGTCCTGCGGCTTTACAGCGAGGCTGCTGATCTTGCCATGGTGGATACCCTGTTACGTGCTGCACGACAGTTTGCCGGAGTGTAACCGTATGAAATGGCTTTTGAATCTTGTTGCGGTGAACAGTCTGATTTCGGTGGTGATCTATCCGATGATGACGCTGGGGATGGATAAGCCGATGAACTGGTTGGTGGAAATCGGCTCGCTGGCGGCTGGTGTCGGGGCGCTGTATCTGTTGATCCGCTATCGTAAAGAGCTATAGTCTGCTCTGGCTAGCCGCCCTGTATCCGCAACAGCTCCGGCAGGTCGAGAATCAGGGCGATGGCGCCATCCCCCAGAATGGTAGCGCCGGAGATGATGCGGGCATCGCGGTAGATCCGCCCCAATGGTTTGATAACGGTTTTGACTTCTCCCACCAAGCGGTCCACTGCCAACCCTACCCTGCGGCCTTCCTGGCGTACCACCACCACAAAGCGTGATTCCTTTTTGGGTGAGTCAGGCTGCAGGATGGTATTCAGATCAAGGCAGGGCAGTGCCTCTCCCCTGATTTTAAGATACCCCCGCTGCTGAAGTTCATGTTCCGTTGCTGGTGGCAGATCGATGGTTTCATCCACCAGTTCCATCGGCAGGATGAAGTAGTCACTGCCCACCATGACCATAAAACCGTCAATCAAGGCCAGCGACAGCGGCAACCGGAGTTGAAAACAGGTGCCCTGACCTTCGATGCTGGTCAGATCAATCTTTCCCCGCAGTTCTTCAATGGTTCGTTTGACCACATCCATTCCCACCCCGCGCCCTGAAAGCAGCGTCGCCTCGTCCATGGTGGAAAAGCCCGGTTCAAAGATCAAGGCCAATGGGTCGCGGTCAGCTGCTTCAAGGGTGCGGATCAGGCCCCGCTCAACAGCTTTGCGTAGTACCCGCTCACGGCTGATGCCCCGGCCATCATCCCGCACCTCGATTACAATACTGCCAGCCTCCTGAAAGGCGTTCATCCTGATGGTGCCCAGAACAGGCTTGCCAAGTGCCAACCGTTCTGCCGGCGTTCCAATGCCATGATCAATAGCATTTCTGATCAGGTGTACCAATGGTTCCCGCAGCCGTTCCGCCATAACCTTGTCCAGCTCGGTCTCGGCCCCGGCGGTGAGTAGTTGAATTTTCTTGCCGGACGAAGCGGAGAGGTCATGTACCAGGCGCTGAAAACGGCGAAACAGGTCTCCCACCGGCACCATCCTGAACACCATGGCCCGTTCCTGGATTTTCTTCACCAGTAGCGAGACCGCTGAGGCCGATTCAAAGGAGGCACTGTCCCCCAGGCGTTTGACGTGGGATTCAAGCTCTGACGAGGCGGTGACCAGTTCAACCACCAGATTGATCAGCTGATCCAGCTTTTGGGCATCTACCCGCACCACTTTTTGGGCAGCGGCTGATTCTTCGGTACTTGCTTCGTCAGTCTGCGGAAGCGGTGCTGGTTCTGGCAGGGCGGCAGTTTCAATGACAGCAGGGGCTTGCCACTGGGTAATCAGGGTCAGAAGCTGTTCGTGGCGGGCGGGAGTTGCGTTTCAGAAGCCTCAAAGGCTGCAATCAGCCCCTTGATGTGGTCATGGCACTGCAGGCAGAGGCTTAGTAGGTCTTTGGTCAGAGGCAGTGTATGTTCCCGGACCTGTACCAGTAGGTGCTCAAGGGCGTGACAGAAACTCTCCACCAGATCTGCCGCAACGATGCTGGCAGATCCTTTGACTGTATGGACTGCGCGAAAGAGCCGGTTAAAGTCATCTCCCACTGCTGGCGTCGTCTCAAGGTTCAGCAGGGCCGTCTCCATCTCGGCCAGCATCTCAACAGACTCCAGGGCAAAGGCCTCCCGTATCTCAGCTAATTCATCAATCATGGGCTGGCTTCTGATGGAGCGGGACAGCTGCAGACCCGGTTGCGGCCTTCATGTTTGGCCTGATAGAGGGCGTCATCGGCACGTTTAATGATGCTGTCCAGGGTGTCGTCCCGGCGCATACCGGTAACCCCGATACTGACGGTTACCCTGGTCTGCTGGTCGGTGCAGGAGAGCGGGCTGACAGCAATCTGTTCCCGGCAGCGTTCAGCCAGTACAACGGCCTGCTCAAAGGGGGTCTCCGGCAGGACGCAGCAGAACTCTTCGCCGCCGTAGCGCCCCAGAATGTCAGAGGTGCGCACCAGTTCCTGCAGCAATTCTGAAATCTTGCGGAGGGCGTAGTCGCCACAAAGGTGGCCATGGGTATCGTTGATCTTTTTAAAGTGGTCAATGTCAAGCATCAGGATACTTAACGGATTGCCGTGGCGTCGGGAACGTTCAATCTCTTCAGTCAGCCGGTTGTCAAGGTAGCGGCGATTGTAGATCCCGGTCAGGCCATCGATTTTTGCCATCTGAATCAGTTTGTGCTCATAGATGACAAAATCAGTTACATCCTGAATGGTGATGTAGATGGCAATGATCTCTTTGTTGTCATTCCGCAGGGGGCCAAAGGTGCAGTTTTGCTGCATCTGGGGGAAATGTGACGATGAACCGTGGGGGTTCTTCATCGGGATCAGATACTTGTGCAGTTTCTGGGAGTAGGAGGCGTAGTTGCCAAAGGCAAAAACGCTTTTGACAATCCGGTTGAAGCTGCTGTCGCACAGGGAGGGGAACAGGTCGCAGATCTGCCGGCCAAGTACCTTTTCTGCAGGGATGCCGCTGTGCAGTTCCATCCAGCGGTTCCAGGAGGTAACATTCAGCTCACGGTCAAGCACCACCAGGCCAAGGCTGATGGTGTTGAATATCTGCTGATACTCATTCATAAGGCCCCAGGAATTCAGCAATGGCCTGTTTCAGCCAGGGCATGATGCTTTGCTGGCTGACCAGAAACAGGTAGCCGCTGACATTGTACTGTTCAAAGTTAAAGACAGTCTTAAACAGGATTGCAAAGGAGTCCGATGCGTTCAGGACATCATCCAGTGTTTCAAAAATCTGGTCCTGAGAAAAAAAACGGGGTGGCGCATAACTGACCACATCTCCCAGCATTTCGGCGATCTTACCGACACAGGCCCCGATGATGATGTTGCCCACCTCCACCAGGGTTTCTTTTTCCAGTATGTCAATGTCGTAATTTTCACCAAGCAGGGCCATTTCGCCGTCAAAGATGCGTAACAGCTTACGCCCTTCGCCATGGGGGAAAACCAGAAAACTGCCCCCGTTAAATCTGCCGCTGAAAAACTGGGTGATCATGCTCATGTCAGTGGTATCGGGGATCTGGTTGTGGATATAGCTGATCACTTCCTCTGATTGGAGGACGGCAATATGCGGAACAGAGAGGATGACGTGCAGGTTTATGATTTCAGCCAGATCGGCAGCGGCCCGGCCAAAGCCGATATTCATGATCTCCTGCAGGGCATCTTTTTCAAGCTCAGTCAGTTCCCGTAATGGATTGCTCATCCCTGTTTCTCCGCAGCAAGCGCCTTGGCAAGTTCTGTCTGTACCGCCTCTTTAACCGGTGGTTTTTTCAGCAGGCCAAAGGCTCCCAGCTCCATAACCCGCTCAATGGTGCGGGTCTGGATATCGGCAGTCAGGATGATTACCCGGGCAGTCGGGTCCAGCCTGCGGATCTCTGCGAGGGCAGCCATACCATCCACTCCCGGCATGGTCAGGTCCATGAAGGTCACATCCGGCTTGAAGGTCTGGTACAGGTCAATGGCGACGCTGCCGTCATTCCCTTCTTTTATCTCGTGGCCACCATCCTTGGGGATACAGGCCTTGAGGCTCATCCGGGCAACAAGTGAGTCATCAATAATCATAATTCTGGCCATAGGTATGTTGTCCTCCATGCAGGCCTGTACTTTGTCTGACTGATTTTTCGATATATACCAGAATGTTGTTGCAATGGAAACTAACGAAAACTGTCAGGCGTGGTTCCGCAGCATCAGCTCATCCGGGTGGGGAGCAAAGTAGAGCTGCCCTGATAAATAGGTCTCGTTAAAGCGTCTGACATAGTGCTGTAACAGGGTGATGGGGACAATAAGTGGAAGCTGCCCGATACGGTAACGTTCAATCAGGTCCAGTAGCTCCTGCTTTTCCCACGGGGCCAGCTGCTTTTTGAAATATCCCTGGCAGTGCATCAGCACGTTGGCCTGTTTTGCGGGCGTAGCTATCAGCTGGAACGCTTCCATGAACAGTTTTGTATAACTTGGCAGCA
>DAIQQT010000193.1:0-5627 GCA_036786685.1 Trichlorobacter sp. | reverse complement strand
CTCCTCAATCGGCACATCGGCATCCACCCGATGCTGGTAATAGAGGTCAATGCAGTCGATCCCCAACCGCTTTAACGACGCTTCACAGGCTGATTTAACATACTCCGGCTTGCCGCTGATGCCGGTGACCGGCGCCCAGCCACCACCAGGGGCAGCTTCTGCGCTACGCAGCAGGCCAAACTTGGTGGCTACAATCACCTGATCCCGCTTGCCCTTAATCGCCTTACCGATCAGCTCTTCATTGGTAAACGGGCCATAGGCATCCGAGGTATCAAGAAAATTCACCCCCAGCTCCAATGCCCGATGGATGGTGGCAATAGACTCTGCCTCATCACGCTCACCGTAAAAGTCCGACATCCCCATGCAGCCCAGGCCTTGGGCTGATACGGTTAATCCTTGTGTGCCGAGTTTTCTCTGTTGCATTGAATGTGCTCCTTGTATGTCTGGTTAAAGCAGATGCCTATCATCCTCCAACAACAGCAAGGAAACAACGATTTTTATGGGGTTGTCAGCGCATCTTTGCAAGCCGATAGCCGGCAAAGACAAGCCGTTCCTGCCCGCTTTCACTGACCACCCGGACAGTTTCTCCGGCTCCGCGCCAGAGCCCTGCAACAACCGCCTCAGTATCAGAAACCGGGTTAATGACCTGACTGACCTTGGCCTTGCCGAATTCGTGCAGGGTATAGTCAAGCACAAGCAGACCATCAGCCACCCGCAGGGTGATTTCGTCAGCAAATTGCGTGTCATTGCCAAGGTTGGCGATCCGATAGCTGCCCAGCCGTTGCTGCCAGGCTGCTGACAGCGCCACTGGCTGTACCTTTTTGCCAATTACCAGTTCTACGCCTTGATCCGATACCGTCAGCAGTTCATGACCATCAACCACGGCACGACCAACACCGTAGTGGCCAAGCTCCCCCAGGTTGATGGGAAACAGCCCCAGCAGGCGGTACTGCAGTTGCAGCCGCTTGTCGCTGCGGGGTACCAGACGGAAGGATCGATCCATCAGTTCTGCCTTGAGATAGCCGTCACCTGCTTCCAGCCTGCCCAGACCAGCCTGGGTGGCATAGCTGCCCTGAAATGCCTGCAGCTCTGCAGGGCTCAAATAGTTGCCGGTCGCTAGTTGCGGATACTCCGGTTGTTTGCGGCCGGTCTTGATCTCCAGGGCAAGCTTCAGGGTTTCAGTTGCAATGGTGTTGATGCTTTGCTGGGCAGAGTCGGTGTTGGACAGCACCACAACCCCCAGTTTCACCTCAGGCAGCAGTACCAGCTGGGCGCGATGATAGAGAGTGGCTCCGGCATGGTGGGCCACAGGACCTGCCTGCCGGATATTGATGCCTCCCAGGCCACCCAGCATCCAGCCAAGACCGATACGGAAGCTGCGGTCAAGGCTGATGGTACTGTTCTGGGGGGTCAGCATTTCCCGGACGGTTTCCGGCTTGATGATCCGCTGGCCATCCAGTTCACCCTGGGCCAGCACCATCCGCACAAAGCGGCTCATATCCCGTACTGATCCGTTCACACCGCCGGCCGGTGTATCCCGCAACGGCGGTTCCTGCTTCTGCGTGCTGCCGCTATACGCTCTGGCAGTTGAGGAGGTTTGCGGCAGGGCGGTTGAGCAGCTTGTCTGCTGCATTCCCAGCGGTTGCAGCAACTGCTGCTGCAGGTGGCTGCAAAATTCCTGGCCGCTGACGTTCTGTACCGCCAGCCCCAGCAGCGACATGCCCAGATTTGAGTAGGACAGAACCGTGTTAGGGGGATAGGCGGCATATTCATCCTTGATCAGGGCTGGTAACGTGCTGATCGGCTGGGGTTGCGGGGTCCACATCCCTTTCAGATAGTCGGACGGTATGCCGGAATGGTGGGTCATGATATTGCGCAGGGTTGGGCTCGGTGCCGTGCCAAAGCGGGTACGCAGCGAAAAATCAGGGACGTACTGCTGTAACGGGCGGTCCAGTTCAAGCCTGCCCTGTTCAACCAGTTGCAGGGCGCTGATGGTGGTGAACAGCTTGGATACCGAGCCGATCCGGTAGACCGTATCAGCCGTGGCTGGAAGCTTGGTAGCGGTATCGGCATAACCAAAACCATCTGCCCAAACCACCTGCTGGTCATCCACCAGTGCAATGGAGAGCCCCTGAACATTGTTTTTTGACATCTCTTTACGGATCAGCCAGGTTATATGCTCTTTCAGGTAGCCATACTCACCGGGAACCAGCGCCTGCGATCTGACTGGTGGTGAAGCGCAGCCTGCAAGCAGAGCCAGCAACAGGAGCACAGGCAGGAGTAAGCATGCAATTTTCTTGAATGGATGGTGCATCAGAATTCTCCTTCTCACTGCAAAACCTATCTACCTAAAAACGGCAGTTCATATCCACGAAGAACACGAAGTTTCACGAAGATTTAGCACGTTGCAAACAAATGATGTACCCCAAAGGTTGTTGCTGTTTTGGACTAAACAATCTGTTTTTCTTAGTGTTTGTTCGTGTGCTTCGTGGATAACTGCTTTTTCTAGGATCTATGGCTTAACCGTAGTTGGCGTCTGGGGACGGCCATCACTTTGCTTTTGGGTCGTGTAGGTGGCGGCGCCGATTGCCATCCCTTCCAGAAACCGCCAGGCCCATGGCTTTTCAGCAAGCTGCCGGTCTGATTTTTTCTCCACGGCCTGAAGCAGTGGATCAACTGCGGGTTCAGCGAGCGTAGCGGGCACTAACACAACCGGCGGTTTTGGGGTTTCAACCGGCACCGCTTCCTGGGCATTACCGGCAGCTGCAGCCGCAAGCAGGCCAAATACCAGTACAACTGTTGTTCTGCGGGTTGTAACCATCGCCATTTCTCCGGAAAATACGCTGTAAAGCCATCTCAACGGTTGAAATTACTTACTGAATGATATAGTACTACAATAATAAATTATCGTATTGCAATAATTATTTTGGCATGGGATGGGATGACGATGAAACAACAAAACCTGACCACAACAAGCCGTATCCTGCAGTGGACGATTGTGGTGCTCTGGCTGCTGACGCTGCTGATCGCCCTGCTGCGTTGGACAGCCGCAGATACGGTTGCCTGGCTGCCGCCAACCCTGGCAGCCCAGGTTGGAAGCAACAGCGTGTCCCCCGCAATCCGGCTGGCCTGTTTTGTGGTGGAGCTGATTCCGCTGGCAGCGGCCTATTACGCGCTTGCTGCGTTGTATCGCATCTGCAGGGCCTATGGTGCGGGAGAGATCTTCAAGTTGGAAACCGGTGTCCTGTATCGCCGCTTTGGCAGGGGCTTGCTACTGCTGGGTGGGGCAAATGCGCTCTACACATCGCTGTTGTCTGCCCTGTTGTCTTTTGCAGTACAGGGAAAACTGACCATCTCGGTTGGCCTGAGTACCGCTGATCTGTACCTGCTGATCGTTGGCTGTGCCGTGCAGATGCTGGGGATGGTGATGGATGAGGCCTACCGGTTGCATGATGAAAACAGTCAGATTGTGTAAGGAGCAGGCATGTCGATTGTGGTGAATCTGGATATCATGCTTGCAAAACGCAAGGTCAAATCAAAGGACCTGGCGGAGCAGATCGGCATTACTGAGGCCAACTTATCACTGCTGAAGAGCGGCAAGGTCAAAGGGGTACGCTTTGCCACACTGGAGGCGATCTGCCGTTATCTGGACTGTCAGCCAGGTGATCTGCTGGAATTTCAGGAGGAGGGGGATGAAACTGACAGGAACCAGCAAGCTACCGTCAACAAATCAGATGGTTAGACATTATGGTGAATATTTTACCGGATCGCCCCGACCGGACAACGGTTACGGCAGGTACCGCAGTAAATACATTCCGTATCCCGTACGCCTTCACCTGCTGCGATGGCATCCATAACTGCCACCTCCATCGGACAGACCTTGCTGCAGATACCGCACTGCACACAGGCCGTTACCGTGGGCCGAATCCGCATACGGCTGAATGTTGTGGGGATCTTCATCACTAGGGATACCGGGCAGAGGATCTTGCAAAATGCCCGTTGATCTTTAAACCAGAACGCCAGCGGGATCGCCAGCAGGTAGTAGAGGGAATTACCGGCAAACATCCAGAGCATCTCTTGTTTGCGCAGATACTGATGCCGCACATCAAACCCGAAGCCGATAATCAGCAGTAACGGCAGGCCGATGGACAGGGCAAGCGAGAGGTAGCGCAGATGTTTCAGTTGCCCCGGCACGCGCCCGGCGGGATTGACCGGCAACCACTCCAGTATGGCTGCGGTCCAGCAACCCCATGAACAAAACCCCCTGCTCCAAATGAGCGGACCAAACAGCTTGGCAACCGCGTAATGCACCACCCCTTTGCCAAAAAATCCGATGGAAAGCAGCAGAACAATACCTTCCAGTTGCAAATTCTCATTGTTGGCAATCGGAACAAACAGTAGCAGCGCCGGGAGGGTTAGCAGCAGTGCAATCCGTCGACCAAGCCCTTTACGTTTTGATGGCAGGCGATTGTCGATCAGGATACCGATGGAGATGGAAAAACCAATCCAGGGAAACAGGACAAAGAAGCCCCACCAGTGGAAAGTTGCATACAAAAGCAGCGCAACAGCGATCCCGACAAAGGCCGGGATCGCTGCGCGCATTTGATTGTTGCCTGCTGCTGTTTTCGTCATATTTCTACTCATCTAAGTCAAGTATCAGATCAGACGACCGGATAGTCAGTGTACCCAGCTTCACCTGGTGAATAAAAGGTGGTCTGATCCGGGACAGCCAGCTCTTTTCCGCTTTGCAGACGTGCCGCCAAACCCGGGTTGGCGATGAAGGGGCGGCCAAAGGCGATCAGGTCTGCTGCGCCGCTCTGCAGGTCAGCTTCAGCCCGTTCAGCATCATAGCCACCGGAAAGAATCACCGTACCGCCACCGGCAGCACGGAACACCTGACAGATGGCCTGCACAGCGGCCGGTTCCGGCTTGGGGGCCCCCATGGCAGAATGATCAACCAGATGCAGGTAGGCCAGCCCCAGCCCGCCTGCTGCGGCTGCCAGCGCAACATACTGATCGACAATGCCGTCATAGTTACCGCTCATGTCGTTAAAGACACCATAGGGGGAGAACCGGATACCGACCCGATCAGCCCCGATTTCCGCAATTACCGCAGCAGCAACATCCAGGGCAAACCGGTTACGGCGTGCTGCATCACCGCCATACGCGTCACTGCGCTGATTTGAACCAGGGTCCAGAAACTGGTTGATCAGATAGCCGTTGGCGCCATGTACCTCAACCCCATCCAATCCGGCAGCAACCGCATTTTTTGCTGCCAATGCATACTCGGCAATGGCCTGCTCAATATCCTTTTGGGTCATCTCCCGGGGCTGGTCATAGGGCTGTTCCCCCTGGCTGTCGGTCCAGATCCTGCCGGTCATAGCTATCGCTGAAGGGGCCACCAGCTCTGCTCCTGCAGGCAGGTTGAGTCTACTTCCTACCCGACCACAGTGCATCAACTGCATGAAGATTCGGGCGCCACCACCATGGACCGCTTCAGCTATCTGCTGCCAGCCCGCAGTCTGCTCCGCTGAAAAGGCACCGGGAATCCGGGCATAGCCAAGCCCGTTGGGAGAAGGCGAGGTTCCTTCAGTGATGATCAGCCCGGCGCCTGAACGCTGGCTGTA
>DAIQQT010000192.1:0-5653 GCA_036786685.1 Trichlorobacter sp. | reverse complement strand
CCAAAAACTGACGCACCCAAGCCGGCGGCCTGTTCAGCCGGCGGCTGAGGCATCTAGTCAGTCGGCCGTGTGCCGGCTTTTGTTGCAGATAAAGGCCTCCGATAAAAACTCGGGGGCCTTTGCTGTTCATGGACAACCTTGTGCAGTACCCAAATAAGGTAACATCTTGAGCAAATAAGCTATAAACGCAGACAAAGCAGATCAGCTAAAACCACAACAGGCTAGTATCATTTAACAAATCAAAACCAACAAGCCTGGCATGGTTGCTGCTCAAGGAATAGTACGAGCAGGGACATTACGTGCGGAGGCTACCAGCCATGAAAAAAACTATTTCTATTATCGTCGCACTGAGCCTTATGACCAGTTTGTCTGCAACATCCGCCCATGCGGGTCGCCATCACGAGGGTGGCGTACATCCGCTATGGATTCCCGTTGCCGTGCTGTCAACACTTGCAGCAGCGGTGAGGTTTTCCCAACCGCAGGTGATCCACGAACGACCGATCTATGTCGAATCACGGCGACCCGTGGTCTATGAACTGCCGCCACGGACGATTATTCACACAGAGCGCAAGTACCCTCATCCTGCGTCACACCGCCATCACCGCAGATTGGCACCTATTTACCATGACGAGTACGGCCGTCCTTTTGAGGCAGGCCCCCATCATTACCACCGCTAACACCGTTGCTGTTTGATTTCATTGCCGTAAAGAGACACACAAAAGATCAAAGGTATTACGGAAAAATCGTAATACCTTTGATCTTAATGGCAGGACTAGACTCGAATAATACCGCAAATCATTGGGCACCATTGCATGGTGCCATCGCCCAGTTCACCGAACACATTTTCGCCATCCAATAACGTTTAACCGCAAGCACAAAGGGCTTGCGGGTTGATCCATTCATGCCGTTCGTTGTTGCTTCCTGATAACATATCAGTGTACTTTACTCATCGTGTTGCTAGGCGCTCCTGTCTTTCTTGCTGTCTTTACTTCTAACCCGCCTCTGGTTCGGCAATGGAATCTACGGTTATCAGTATGTGCACCAATCGCAATACTGGCCCATTGAACCGTTCGTACTAACTGTAATCCGGAAAGAATTTGTATGCATAGCCTCAGACACATCCTTGCCATTTTCACGCTACTCTTGTTGCTCTCTGAAAGCATCGCTCAGGCTGCAACAGAGAAAACCCTTACCCTGGGAATTCTTGCCTATCGTCCTAAGCCGTTGCTGCAGACAAATTGGCAACCGTTCGTTAACTATCGCAGTACTCAAATACCTGGTTATCGATTTGAGCTCAAGGTACTTGATCATGGGGAGATGCTGGATGCTTTGCAGCAGCAAAAACTTGACTTTGTCCTGACAAACCCTACCCATTACATCCTGTTACGGCAACAAACAGGCCTGTCTGGTGTGTTAGCCACCATGGTCCCCAAGGAAGGCCCCCAACCACTCAAGACGTTTGGCGGCGTTATTTTTACCCGTAGCGACCGTCGCGATCTGACAGATCTGTCTGATCTACGCAGGAAAAAAATTGCATGTGTCGCATCCAGCGCAGGCACGTTTGGTGGTTTTCAGATGCAGGCGAGGGAATTGCACCAAGCAGGCATTGACCTTGCCCCTCGCCAACTGATCATTACCGGCATGCCCCAAGACCTGGTTGTCAAGGCCGTGCAAGAAGGGACGACAGATGCCGGCTTTGTCCGGACCGGTATCCTTGAAACACTGGCACGGAAGGAGAGTATCAAGCTTGCAGATTTTAAGATACTCAACCGTCAAAGTCTGCCGGACTTTCCCTATGCCAGTTCGACACCGCTTTACCCGGAATGGCCATTCGTCGCCCTGCCTCGTGTTGATGAGCGCCTGACGCGTCAGGTTACGGCAGTGCTGCTTGGGATGGATTATGACATAGCCCCGCTATCATCAGCAGGAATTCACGGTTTTACCATTCCTGCCGATTATCAACCGGTGGAAGGCTTCTTACGGGAGATGCGCTTACCTCCCTTTGATCAGGCACCATCTTTTACCCTGCGTGATGTATGGAACCGTTACCGCTGGTGGCTGGTTGGATTCAGCACTGCTGTCATGTTGATTGTCCTGCTGACGTTACGTCTGATAACGGTTAATCGCCGTATGAGAGAAGCCACCGAGATTGCTGATCGTCACAGCGAAGAGCTGGAACGGGAACGGGTGGCTCTGAAGCAGAGCAAGGAGTCTTGGGAGCGGACTTTCAATGCCATGCAGGACCTGATTTTTATCATTGATGACAACCATCGAATTACCCACGTCAATCAGGCTGCACTTGATGCCCTTGCAATCACTCGGGAACAGGCTCTCTCATCTGTTTGTCACTCCCTTATACACGGAGCTGATCAACCACCTGAGATATGCCCCCAGCAACAGACACTTCAGGATTTGCAGCCCCACTACGTCGAAACAATAATAAAACGACTTGGTAAACATTTTCTGGTCAGGACCACACCCATTTTAGATGAGCAGGGGAACTATCAGGCCACAGTCCATGTGGCCCATGATATTACCGAACGCAAGCGGTATGAACAAGAACTTCAAGATGCCCGCGCCGCTGCAGAGGCTGCCAATCGGTCCAAAAGCGAATTTCTTGCCAATATGTCCCATGAAATCCGCACACCGATGAACGGGGTGATTGGCATGACTCAACTGCTAAGCTATACTGACTTGACACAAGAACAGCAGGACTACCTTCATAGTATTGAAACATCTGCAGACAACCTGCTGGCTCTTATCAATGACATCCTTGATCTGTCCAAGATTGAAGCAGGCAAATTAGAGCTGGAGCATTCCGACTTCTCGCTGCGTCGAGCTATCAACGACGTTATTGCTACTCAGACATCACTCATCCATCAGAAACAACTACAGCTTGAACAGGATCTTGATGCCAGCCTTCCCGACCTGGTCAGAGGAGACCAGCTCCGCTTGAAACAGGTTATCCTTAATCTGTTAGGTAATGCCATCAAGTTTACTCATCAGGGACGTATCACCATCAGGGCGTTGCCACTGACTCAAGACCCTCAGGAGCTACGGATCAGAATCACCGTTAGTGATACCGGCATCGGCATGTCACCTAATGAGCTGGAACGGATTTTTGCAGCTTTTACCCAGGCAGACAACTCAACCACCCGCAAATATGGGGGTACCGGTTTGGGACTGACAATCTGCCGCCGCTTGGTGCATTTGATGGGAGGAATCATTTCAGTTGAAAGCCAACTAGGTCATGGAAGCAGTTTCCATCTTTACCTGCCGTTTCAGGTCAGCACCTATTGTGACGGTCCGCATCGGGCGGGTTCGCCGAAAATGCCGCGGACAAGCTGCCGTCCCTGCCGGATTTTGATTGCAGAAGACAATCCGATAAATCGCAACACAGTGGAATTAATTTTACATAAACTAGGGCAACTGCCGGTGATAGCCCAAAATGGTCAACATGCGGTTGAGCTTTGGCGCCAGGGTGGAATTGACTTGATCCTGATGGATATTAATATGCCGGTCATGGGCGGGATTAAGGCACTGCAGCAGATTCGTCGAGAAGAGGGCAATACCCGGACACCAGTTATTGCTCTGACCGCGAATGCCTTAAAAGGGGTAGATGAGGAGTTGCGTGCAAAAGGATTTGATGATTATCTTTCCAAGCCGTTCAGGATACAATCTCTCGCTGAATTATTATCCATTTATCTGCCAGACGAACCAGAAATAAAGAAAATTTGAAATTCCTGACAGCATTGTTAATGACCGCAAAGAGACTGTAAAGAGATTTGCGCTACCCATGCTGTTGCATAAAGTTTCAGCTCTAAATATTAAAATCAAGGCTGGCTTAATCACATCTTCTGCCTACACTGGAGCCTTTATAAATACGGGCATTGCTGAAAAAGATGGGACACGAGGTGACCGTTGCTGAAAACGGCAAATTAGCTCTTGATGCCATGAATAGCCAAGGCAGCAAAAGCCTGATTGAATTTTTGTGATTTTAATTTATGCCAATTGTGGCATAATGGGGATGCAATGAACAACAAGCCTACAAAACCTGTTGAGTGGATTGCCAGCAGCCTGAAGGATCTGAAGGAAATGCCTGAAGATGTAAGGCGTTTCTTCGGTGTGGCTCTCTTTATGGCCCAGGCAGGCAGGAAACATCCCGACGCCAAGCCGCTGAGAGGCTTTTCAGGTGCCGGTGTGCTGGAGATTGTTGAAGATCATGACGGCGATGCATACCGGGCTATCTATACAGTACGCTTTGCGGATGTTGTCTATGTGTTGCATGTGTTTCAGAAAAAATCAAAAACAGGGATTGCCACGCCTCAAGCAGAAATAGAGAAGATCAAAACACGGTTGAGGATCGCTGAAGAGTTGCACCGGGGTAAGGGGAGGTAACAAGATATGAAAGAAGAGATAGAAGTATACCACAGCAGCGGTAACGTGTTTGCAGACCTTGAACTACCTGATGCCGAAGAAATGCAGGCAAAGGCCCTGCTCTGCATACAGATTCAGACCATTATAAAAAAACGGCACCTTACCCAGACACAGGCAGCAGAACTGCTGGGGATAGATCAGCCCAAGGTATCAGCCTTAATTCGTGGACGCCTGAAAGGCTTTTCTATGGAGCGCCTGTTTCACTTCCTGAACCTGTTGGGCCGGGATGTTCAAATTGTCGTTAAGCCCAAGGCTCGTTCACGGCAACTTGGTAGCTTGCGGGTAGCGACTGCCTGACAATATGCCCCGCGTAGCCAGCAAATACACCTACCGGATTGAATGGTCTGAAGAAGATCAGGCACACCTTGCCCGCTGCCTTGAGTTCCCTTCCTGCGTATTCTGACATTTTTGACCAGCTTACCCGATTTTGACGTAACCGCTGTTGTGGGAAACTGACCGACCATACCCATCTCAAATAAATACCCCCGTAGCAAACTGCTTTCGGGGGTATTGAGTTAGAGTTGTAGAATTAGTTTTTACTTATTTGTAACTGAAGCGCGCTTCTTTCTCATCGATTCCCCTTTCAACTCTAGTTTGTGAGAATTGTGCACAATTCTATCCATAATGGCATCTGCTACGGTTGGATCCTGCATGGCATTGTGCCAGGCCTTGATTGGCAGTTGGCTCGTAATGATGGTCGATTTCCTGCCATAGCGGTCCTCAACAATTCGTAATAGCTCTCGCTGCGCATCTTGCGTAATTGGTGATATGAGCAAATCATCTAGGACAAGAACCTCGCATTTTACCATTTGTGCCATCATCTTTTGATATCGGCCACGGTAGTCATACCGCCAAAGCTTGCCACCGGATACCGTCACCAGCAGATATAGCCCACCGCCATCTGTCAGCTTATAGGCTTTACTCTTTGGCTTTGCCTTATTTACCTGCATGTCAGAAAGGGGAATGATTTTCTTAGGCATGCCCAAATTCTTTCTTTTGACGGTATCCATTTTGACGGTATTTACCAGATACCGTCAAACATACCGCCAAACGTACCGGATTCAAGCATATCAGCACGAACAAACACGGACAACAGAAAAAGATAAAGCCCCTTATTTCAGGGGCTTTATCTACTACGCCGAACATCGGCGAATTACCTACTGGTGCCCAGGACTAGACTCGAACTAGCACACCCTTGCGAGCACAAGAACCTGAA
>DAIQQT010000191.1:0-5669 GCA_036786685.1 Trichlorobacter sp. | reverse complement strand
ATAAAATCCTCTCCACCCTGGCTGACCTGAAGGAGAAGGAATATGACCAGTACCTGACCTTCTGGAAGGAGTTCGGCCCGGTCTTGAAGGAAGGGCTGCACTTTGACTATGCCAACAAGGAAAAGCTGCAGGAGTTGATGCTGTTCCAGAGTACCCGCACTGCTGAAGGGGAGTATGTATCTCTGAAGGAATATGTAGAGCGGATGCCGGAAGCACAGAAGGAGATCTACTACATCACTGGTGAGGACAAGGCCTCCCTTGAGCAGTCACCGCTGCTGGAGGCGTTCAACGCCAAAGGATTTGAAGTACTGTTCCTGACTGACCCGGTTGATGAATGGGTGGTGCAGTCGCTGCACGCATACCAGGAGAAGAAGCTGAAGGCGGTTGACCGGGGCGATGTGGACCTGGACAGCGAAGATGAGAAAAAGGAGAAGGAGAAGAAGCAGGAAGAGGCCAAGAAGGAGTTCGGCTCGCTGCTTGAGCTGATCAAGGGTCGCCTGGAGAGTAAAATCAAAGAGGTTCGCTTCTCTAACCGCCTGACTGACAGCGCCTGCTGTCTGGTGGCCGATGATTTTGGCATGAACGCCAATATGGAGCGGATCATGAAGGCCATGAATCAGGCTGTGCCTGAGTCCAAGCGGGTGCTGGAGCTGAACCCTGATCACCCGATTGTGAAGGTGATGGGCGACATGTACAAACAGAACCCGGAAAACAGCCGCCTTCTGGATTACTCTGACCTGCTCTATGATCAGGCGCTACTGACCGAAGGCACACCGATCAAAGACCCGCTCAAGTTTACCAAGCTGGTCAGTGAACTGATGGTAAAAGCAGCTCAATAAGCTGTTTCACACGCTCGTTACACAAAAAGGACAGGCAACATGCCTGTCCTTTTTGTGTGGCAATTGATGACGCGGCTCTAAACTGAAACAGTCACAATTTTGGGAATACAGCCCGGATCCAGATCCGCCATCCTTGATTTCCCCAAAGACTCAAGCTGTTTTTTCACTGTGCCTGCCTGTCTTACCAGCTCTGCAACATCAATCCACAGGCAGGTTTGCGGCAGCATACTCAAATACTCCATGCCACCATCCAGCAAACTGATTGCACCGTTGAAATTGCCATTGCGCCAATGGTGCAGGGCTATGGCAAGCTGGATGATCCCCTGATACAGATTACGCAGGTCACCTGTTGCCGAAATCCAGAGTAGCTCCAGGGTTTCATGACACTCAAACCACTCACCGTTGTTAAATTGCCTGACCCCCAATAATACCTGACCTGACGGGGCGTCGTGACAGTTCTTTTTTCTGAGTCCTTGCATAAATTTGCAAAAGGGCACGCTACCATTCGGTACCGTGCCCTTTACCATCAATTTAATGCTAAGTCGCTAAAATCTAGCGTGCTTTATCCATTTGACTCTTCAGCAGGTCACCCAGATTTGAAGTTGCTTCGCCCTGGCCACCACCAAGATAGGACTCAAACTCAGCCTTCTCAGCAGCAGCTGCCAGAGATTTCACTGACAGGGAAATCCGGCGCTCACGTGAATCTGCGTTCAACACAACTGCCTCAATGGAATCACCGACATTGGCGAAGTCTTTGGCAGAAGGTACTTTTTCACGGGAAAGCTCGGAAACGTGGATCAGGCCTTCAATCCCCTCTTCGATCTCAACAAAGACACCGAAGTCGGTGGTAGAGGCGACCTTGCCAACCAGACGGGTGCCCGGCGCATACTTTTGCGGTACCAGTGACCATGGGTCCGGAGTCAGTTGCTTGATGCCCAGGGAAACACGCTCATTCTGGGGATCAACCTTCAGTACAACAGCCTGAACCAGATCGCCTTTGCTGTAGACATCACCTGGATGCTTGACCCGCTTGGTCCAGGAGATATCTGAAACGTGTAACAGACCGTCGATACCTTCTGCAATACCGATGAACATACCGAAATCGGTCATGTTCTTAATCTGGCCTTCCAGCTTGGTACCAACCGGATAGCGCTCAGAGATGGACTGCCAGGGGTTATCATTAACCTGCTTGAGGCCCAGAGAAATCTTGCGATTCTGCAGATCAACACCCAGTACAACCACATCCACCTGGTCGCCAACATTCAGCATATCGGCAGCCTTGCGTACCCGCTTGGTCCAGGACATCTCGGAAACGTGTACCAGACCTTCAATACCTGACTCAAGCTCAATGAATGCGCCGTAATCCATCAGGCTGACAACCTTGCCGGAAACACGGGTGCCTTCCGGGAAACGGTTGGCAATGTCCTGCCATGGATCTGGCAGGGTCTGCTTGATACCAACGGAAACCTTACCTTTTTCACGATCAAACTTGAGGATTTTAACATTTACTTCCTGGCCCGGCTTCAGTACATCAGCAGGCTTGCCAACCCGTCCCCAGGAAATATCGGTAACATGCAGCAGACCATCAACACCGCCCAGATCAACAAATGCGCCGTATTCAGTCAGGTTCTTGACCACACCCTCCATGATCTGGCCTTCGGTCAGCTTCTCAAGGGTTGCTTTACGGGATTCAGCACGCTCTTCCTCAAGCAGTGCACGACGGGACAGGACAATATTGCCACGCTTCTGGTTCAGGCTGATGACTTTGAACTGGCCGGCTACGCCGATATAGGCATCGCCATTGCCGGAAGGACGGGTGTCAACCTGTGAAGCAGGCAGGAATGCATTGATGCCACCGATGGCAACGGTGAAACCGCCATTGGTCTTGGCAATGATTGTACCTTCAAGAACAGCACCTTCGCCACCAGCTTCATGAATCGTTTCCCAGGCTGCCATCTGATCAGCGCGCTTCTTGGAAAATTTGTTACCTCCATCACGGCTGGATACAACCTTGACTTTGTCGCCAACACTGACGGACACATTGCCTTCAGCATCCCTGAACTCGCTGATGGGAACAAAGCCTTCTGATTTACGGCCAACATCCACCAATACCGTATCAGGATCGACACGAACAACGGTCCCCTCAAGTATTTTATCCCGCTCAGGCCGCTCCTGCTCTTTCAAGCTGGCGCTGAACAGTTCTGCAAATTCGTTACTTTGGTGCTCAACGTCCATATCATCCATATCAACGTTGAGTCGTTTAACTTCAGTCATGTGACCAATACCCCCTGGTTAATTTTCGCCGCCGACTACCGCCGACCGATAGCAGACGCGAGTTGGCTACTTTTACACACTTTTGCATTTAATTCAATGCGAATTGTTCACCTGATCAAGTCGATCCATTACTTCATCAATGATCCATTTCGGTGTTGATGCACCGGCTGTCACCCCTACGGTTTCAACCCCCTGAAACCATGAGCAATCAATCTCAGCAGCAGTTTCAATATGGTAGGTCCTGGGCTGAATTTCTGTACATATTTCGGCCAAACGACGGGTATTAGCACTATTGAAACCGCCAATCACAATCATACAGTCAACCTGCTGGGCCAGCTCCGTGGCTTCCTGTTGCCGCACCGCAGTTGCATCACAGATGGTGTTATAGACCCGCACCTCGCCGCCACGGCGCAGACATTCAGTCACCACACTCTTCAGGTTGTCAAAGGACTGGGTGGTCTGAGCAACGACTCCCATCTTACCCATCTTGGGCAGCTGCTTGACCTGATCACCGGAGGCAACTACATAGACCTTTTCCTTACCGTAGGAGACAATTCCCTGTACTTCAGGATGGTCAGCATCACCGACCACCAGGACATCATAGCCAGCCTCGGACAGATACTGCACATGTTCTTGAGCCTTTTTCACAAAGGGACAGGTGGCATCTACCACCTCCAGCTGTTTCTGGTGGGCTTCATCCATTTCACTGGCCAAAACCCCGTGGGACCGGATGATAACGGTGCCGTTACTGACGCCGGAGAGGTCCTTGACCACCCCCACGCCCATTTCTTCCAATTTGTTGACAACCTGCGGAGAATGAATAATCGGCCCCAGGGTAAAGGTCTTTTGATCCTTACCTGCTGCCTCAAAGGCCATCTGGGTGGCTCGTTTTACACCGAAACAGAATCCTGCCCGTTTTGCCAGCATCACCTTCATTGCTCGATATCCTTTCCTGCTGTTCGATCACGATAGACCTGTTCCATCAGGGCAATTACCTGATCAATGGTCAGTCCGGTGGAATCAATCGGGATCGCGTCATCAGCCTGACGCAAAGGGGCAAGCTCCCGCTCTGAATCCTGCTGATCTCGCTGGGCAACGTTATCAATCGTTTCCTGCAGGGTCGTCTGCACACCTTTTGCCTGCAGTTCCAGAAAACGGCGACGGCCCCGTTCTTCAGCTGATGCTGACAGAAAGAACTTAATTTCAGCATCGGGAAACACCACCGTACCGATATCCCGTCCATCCAGTACCACGCCCCCCTTGGCACCCATTTTCCGCTGCAGGCTCATCATCGCCTCACGCACCGGCGCAAGGGTTGAGATCTTTGAGGTAAGCATGGAAATTTCAGGGGTACGAATTTCACTGGTGACATCCTGACCATTGGCCAGCACACGTGTTGAACCGTTGTGAAGCTGCAGTTCAACCTCGGCATGGTCACTGAATGCTTTAACTGCCTGAAGATTTTCAAAATCAAGTCCTGCCTCTCGGGCCAGCCAGGCCATTGCCCGGTACATAGCGCCGGTATCAATTTCAAGATACCCGAGACGCTTTGACAATGCCCTGCTGATAGTACTTTTACCAGCGCCGGAAGGTCCATCAACCGCAATGACAACGCCACGTTCACGCGTCATCGTACTGCCACCTTGGCTAACAGTTCGTAAAAGCCGGGAAAAGAAGTGGCAACACAGGAAACATCATCAATCTGAATTTCATGCTTGCAGATCAGCGCTGCCACCGACAACGACATGGCGATCCGATGATCACCACAACTGGTCACTGTACCACCTGACAGCGATTCAACCCCATGGATGATCATGCCATCCTCTGTTTCATCAATCTGCCCTGCCCCGACAACCCGCAGATTACTGGCCATGGCTGCAATCCTGTCCGTCTCCTTAACCCGTAACTCTTTGGCATCTTTGATGATGGTGGTACCTTCAGCCACTGCAGCTGCCACACAGATGGCTGGAAATTCATCAATGGCACGGGGTACCACATCGCCACCGATCTCAATTCCTTTCAGACGGGATGAACGGACCAGCAGATCAGCCACCGGTTCACCTGAAACCTCACGCTGATTCTGCAGGGTAATATCTCCGCCCATTGCCTGCAGGATATCAATCACACCGGTACGGGTCGGATTTACCCCGACATTTCGGATCAGCAGTTCAGAGCCAGGCACAATCAGGGCTGCTACCAGAAAAAAGGCCGCGGAGGAGATATCGCCCGGCACCACAATGTCCTGCCCCTTCAATTCTCTACCGCCACGTACCGCAACCCCATTACTAAAGGTATCAAGGTCTGCGCCAAAGAAACGGAACATCCGCTCTGAATGATCACGGGAAAGTGAGGGCTCTGTAACTTTTGTCTCCCCAGCAGCATACAGGCCAGCCAGCATCAGGGCTGACTTCACCTGGGCGCTGGCAATCGGTGACTGGTAATCAATACCAGACAAACTGCTGCCGGTAATGGCCAAAGGGGCGAGTGTTCCACCTCCGCGTCCGGCAATCTGTGCCCCCATCCGGGCTAACGGCTCCACCACCCGCTTCATGGGAC
>DAIQQT010000190.1:0-5685 GCA_036786685.1 Trichlorobacter sp. | reverse complement strand
TCTGACTGCATCCTGAATTATGCCGCCTGGAAAAAACTGTAGTAGATAAACGACCCGGCAAGGTCCAGCTCTCTCCCCCACAGGCTTACACCGCTAGGATGTCTCCCCTCCAGGCCGCTCTGCAGCGTACCAAAATTCTGATCAGAGCTGTTTGCGCTATAGTCCTGTTCGCCTGCCCAGCCAAATTTGCTGCCCATCTGTATCAGGTACTGGTCAACGTGGCGCTCGTAGTGAACCCCAATCCCACCACTGTAGAGCATGTCGTAGCTGTCCTTTGAAGAAACGCTCAGTGTGCCGAAGCGGGCCTGTCCGTTAAAGGCATAACCGCCTCCCAGGGCAACATACGGTTTCACTACCAGCCCTGATTCCAGAGGAATCAGCAGCTCCAGCTGCGGTAGCAGAAAGACGTAGTCCTGCTGTATTTCCAGTTTGGGCCCCAGCAGGTAGGTTTCAAAGCCAACATGGGTGTAACCAAGATAACCGGTAAACTTCAGGGAAAGGTTGTCTTCGTCAGCCCCTACGGGAAAACAGCCGGTTATCGGCACACGGTAGGTGCTGGTGGTAATGCCGCCAATGCTGTAGGAACCAAAGCCGTACTGAATGGCATAGGGGACGTTGACCCAGGCATCGATCTTGACCGGTGCAGCCAGAACCTGATGGCTGGGGAAAAACAGCAGTATACTGGCGGCCAGGACAAGGACCACCCATTGCGAGCATGTTATTGGCATAGATCTGTAGTGGGTCTCGACCGGATGAGGGGCTACATTCCGCACAGGAGTGCCAGTTCTTTTTCTGCAACAGCATACTCTTCCAGGCTGATGGTCCCTTCCGGTTCCCATTTTCTGACCCGGTAGTAGAGTTTGTCATAGTACTGCTCAATCAGGTCCTGGGCTATTCCCGGGATGTCCCAGGCTGCCAGTTTGTGCTGCAGCTCTGTGTACTGTTCTCCTCCCAGCTTTTTCCTGATCCGCTCCAGCGCCTCTGCCATCGGCTGGCGGTATTCCTCTCTGGCATATTCGGCAGACAGGCGTTTAACTCTGGTTGCCACTGAGACCGTACACCAGACCTTGGTACCGGCTGCCATGACCTCATACAGGTCACCGGGCAGGTTGATCCGGCCGATCCGTTTGCTTTCCCCTTCCACCACAATCGGGCGATCTGCGGGAGCCTTGCGGAAGGCATCCCAGAGCAGGGTCTCAAACCGTTTCTGGGGCGGTTGTTCACCCAGTCCCAGGGAGCCAAAGGCTGAACCCCGGTGTCTGGCCAGTCCTTCCAGATCAATGGTGGTGTAGCGCTCTGAAGGGAGTTGCTGCAGGAATTCGGTCTTGCCTGATCCGGTCATGCCGTGCAGCACCACCAGCTGTACCGGCAGGCTGACTGATGCGAAGAAAGAGGTGACAATGTTACGAAACGATTTGTAGCCACCGGCCAGCTTGACCACCGGGTAGCCGGTCATCTCCAGCAGCATGGCGATTGATTCACTGCGCAGGCCGCCCCGCCAACAGTAGACCAGCACCGGCCGCCCCTTGGCTGCCTCAGTAATGGTGGCAACAATGGCGGGAAAGCGGTGGCAGGTCAATTCCAGGCCGCGGATACGGGCCGGTTGCGGCCCCTGCTGTTTGTAGAGGGTGCCGATCTCTACCCGTTCGGCATCGGTCAGAATCGGCACATTGATGGCGCCGGGCAGATGGTCGTCCTGAAACTCAAGCGGTGTGCGGGCATCAATAATACAGTGGGTTTCAAACAGTGATGGATCAAACTGAGTCGTGCGGGCCATTGAGATCAGATACTCCGGTGCTTTTTTCTGGGATCACCCTTGCCATGCAGGGTGTTCAGTGGTACATATAAACACTCTTTCCCTTGTATTTGCAAGGTTACAAACCTTTCATATCACACATCTGCCAGGAGGAAACCATGGAGAAGAAACAGGTGCATTACAGCGAGCTGGGTCTGGTCAACACCAAAGAGATGTTTGCCAAGGCAATGGCAGGTAAATATGCCATTCCGGCCTACAACTTCAATAACCTTGAACAGCTTCAGGCAATTGTGGTGGCCTGCGTTGAAACCAATTCTCCGGTGATCATTCAGGTTTCCAAGGGGGCCCGCAGCTACGCCAATGAGACCATGCTGCGCTATATGGCCATGGGGGCAGTACAGATGGCCCGTGAGCTGGGTTCAGATATTCCGATCTGTCTGCACCTGGACCATGGTGATTCCTTTGAACTGTGTAAATCCTGCGTGGACAGCGGTTTTTCCTCGGTCATGATTGACGGTTCTCACCTGCCCTATGATGAGAACGTGGCGCTCTGCAAGAAGGTGGTTGAGTATGCCCACCAGTTTGATGTGACCGTGGAGGGTGAGTTGGGGGTGCTGGCCGGGATTGAGGATGAGGTCTCTGCTGAACATTCCACCTACACCAAGCCGGAAGAGGTGGAGGATTTTGTCAAAAAGACCGGTGTGGATTCTCTGGCTATCTCCATCGGCACCAGCCACGGCGCCTACAAATTCAAGGCCGGACAGCCGGTACCGCCGCTCCGTTTTGACATTCTGGCCGAGTGCGAAAAACGGCTGCCCGGCTTCCCGATCGTACTGCACGGTGCCTCTTCAGTGGTGCAGGAGTATGTGGAGCTGATCAACCAGAATGGTGGCAAGATGGAAGGCGCGGTTGGGGTGCCGGAAGAACAGCTCCGTCAGGCTGCGGCCTCTGCTGTCTGCAAGATTAATATCGACTCAGACGGTCGTCTGGCCGTAACCGCCAAGGTGCGGGAATACTTTGGCAAGGACCCCAAAGAGTTTGATCCCCGCAAGTATCTGGGGGCAGCACGTAATGAGCTGGTGAAGCTGATTAAACATAAGAATGAGGCAGTATTGGGGTCTGCCGGCAAAGCCTGAGCAGAAGCGGTCTTTTTTTGCCCTGCCCCCACCAAGCTGCGGAATGTCTTGTGCGGCGTACAATCGGGTACGCCTCCGCGCCATTCCTGGCTTGTCGGAACCAGAACAAAAAAATCCTCGCTTCTTTGTGAGATACTGTTAGGAGGGTGATCGCCATGAGTACCAGAAAATTCTCCCGTGTACCCTTTCATGTCACTGCGACCGCCACGGTTGGTGGTCGCAGCTTTCAGGGCAAGCTCAGCAACCTTTCCATGAACGGGCTGTTTCTGGAAACAGCAGAGCGGCTACCGGAAGGCGAAGCGGCTGATCTGGTGATTACGCTGGAGGGGACTGAGCCTGAAGTTGCGGTTGCCTTTCAGGGGCGGGTCTGCAGGATTACCGAAGATGGTATCGGCTTTCATTTTGAGAAGATCGACCTGGATTCCTATACCCATCTGCGTAATATCATCTCCTATAACATGGCCGATGCAGAGAAGGTCATGGATGAGATATTTACCAATATTGAAGAAAAAATCTCGTCTGGGGCCTGATTGCCGGGGGTGTCATGAGCAGTTGTTCTATAAGGCGTTGTAGCCATTGTAAGACGTATTCCATATTTGGCTTTTTTCTTGGGGTCGGCGCACCGCTGGGCTGGTTACTATTACGGCTGGTGATGTTTAACGACCCTAGCCAGCCTATCTTTGCACAACTGATAGGGGATATTGGCAGGGATGCGGAGCATCGCCTGCTCTATCTGTATATGGGGGTTGGCACATCGTTTGTGCTGGGTACCGTCGGCTTTCTGATCGGCAGAACCGGGGATGAGCTGCAGCATCGTGCCCATGAGCTGGATGAACTGCATCAAGAGGTTGCCTCCCAGAAAGAGGTCTTTGAAAATCGTTTCAAGGTGCTGGACAGCAATGTCAAAAACTTCCATCAGATCAGCAGCAAAATTCAGACTTCGCTGAATCTTGAAGAGGTGCTGCTGCTCTGTGCTGAAGGACTGCATGATGTGCTGGGGTATGAGCGGGTGAATATCCTGATGACCACCAAAAATGGCCGCAGCCTGCGCTTTGTAACCGCTACCGGCAGTCTGGCCCGGGATGTAGAAGGGCTGGAGCTGCCCCTTGAACCGGCAATCGGGGTGATTTACCGCAGTATCAATGAACGCAAACCGTATCTGATTGACGATATCACCCGCTATGATGAGAGTTATCATCTCCAGCCACCCCATGACCGGATTGAGGTGCTGCGCTCCAAGAACTTTATCATCTGCCCCATGGTGGTCAAGGGTGAGGCGCTGGGGGCCTTTGCCATTGATAACAAACGTTCCCGCCGGGCACTGAACGAGTCTGATCTTGATACGATCATGCTGTTTGCCGATCAGGTGGCTAATGCCATTACCCGTATCAACCTGTTGACCTCGATTGATACCCTGACCAGCGAGCTTGAAAGTTCGTTCTCGTTCCTGTTGTCCCACCGTGACCAGTATTCGCTGAACGTTCAGGATCTCAAGGCCAGCATTGAGTCGGTGGTTGATGGTGCGGCGGTGATGGCCTCTGCAGCATAGGGTTCCACCGCCTCGGTGGATGAGACCAGTACGGCGGTCAACGAGATCTCGGTGGCCATTGAGGAGGTCTCCCGCAACCTGGATACCCTGGCCGGGATCGTGCACCAGTCTGCCGCTGCCATGGAGCAGATTACCCGCAATATTACCAGTGTTGAGCGTAGCGCCGCCATCTCCCACGAGGTCTCCAGTCAGGTGCAGTCCCAGACCGAAGAGGGGCGCAGGGCGGTTAATGAGACCATCGGCTCACTGGCAGAGATTCAGCACTCGGTTGAGGAGTCTTACGCCGGTATTACCCGCCTGGCTGAGAAAAGTACTCGGATCGAGAATATCGTCAATGTTATCAACGATATCACCAAACGGACCAACCTGCTGGCTCTGAACGCTTCAATCATCGCGGCCCAGGCCGGTGAATACGGCAAGAGCTTTGGCGTGGTTGCAGACGAGATCCGCAACCTTTCGCTGCAGACCGGTCATTCCACCGGAGAGATCACCGGTATTATTGATGAGATCATGTTTGAGTCCCGTCACGCTGCCGATAACATCACCGCCACCAAGGGGCTGGTTATGCGGGGGGTTGAACTGGGGCATGTCATGGGAGAGACCCTGCAGGCGATCTATGACCGTTCGGTCTGCTCAATGGAGATGACCTCGGAGATCAAGCAGGCCACCGAAGAACAGTCACTGAGTGTCCAGATGGTGGCTCGTTCCATGGAAGATATCAGCAGCATGACCTCCCAGATCTTTAACGGTTCCAAGGATCAGGCCAAGGCCACCCGCAGTATTGCCCGGGCGATTGAAACGGTTAAAGAGATGGCCCACGAGATGGTGCAGTCCACCTCCAGTCAGGTTGAGGATGGTCGTAGAATCAGACGTACGGTGGAGTCGGTCAGTGCCATGGTGCACCAGATGTTTGATAATATGGAGGCACGGCGTGCCCAGTCTTCAGAGGTGGTTAAGGAGCTGGAATCGATGAAGAGTACCACCTGCCAGCTGTAGATAGGAGTCTGTCGGACTTAGTCCCAAAACGGCATTTTTAGACATTTTCAAGAGACATCAAACCTCTCGAAAAAATAAAAATGGATTGTAGGCGATTCTCGAAAGCCGATTTATAAAAACAGTCTAAGTCCGACAGACTCCTAGACATGCAGCTCTGGCAGATCTGTCAGAACCGATATGAACAACATTCAGATGCTGGCTGCAGAGGTCTTCTGTCGGAGTAGAAGTTCTGCAAAGTCCTCTGCTAG
>DAIQQT010000189.1:1787-5711 GCA_036786685.1 Trichlorobacter sp. | reverse complement strand
GCAGATGAAGCGGTGGCTGGAGAACGCCATCTTCATCGGTTTCACCGGCACGCCGATTGCCCTGGAGGATAAGGACACCCGCGCGGTGTTCGGCGATTACGTCAGCATCTACGATATTCAGGATGCGGTTGATGATGGCGCCACCGTGCCGATCTTCTATGAAAGTCGCCTGGCCAAGCTGGATGTAAATCAGGCTGAAATTGACGCACTGAATGAGCAGGTCGATGAGGTGGTGGAGGATGAGGAAGATATCGCCACCCGCGAGAAGACCAAGAGCCAGTGGGCAACACTGGAAAAGCTGGTGGGGGCTGAACCACGGCTGCAGCAGGTGGCCCGTGATTTGGTAGAGCATTTTGAAACCCGTACTGCCAGCCTGGATGGTAAAGCTATGATCGTCTGTATGAGCCGGGAGATCTGCGCCCATCTGTACAATGCCCTTGTGGCACTACGGCCTGATTGGCACAGTGACGATCCCGAGCAGGGCGTAATCAAGGTGGTGATGACCGGATCGGCAGCCGACAAGCCGCTGCTGCAACCTCATCTGTACAGCAAGCAGATCAAAAAGCGTCTGGAAAAACGGTTTAAGGATGCCAACGACCCGTTGAAGCTGGTGATTGTACGAGATATGTGGCTGACCGGCTTCGATGCCCCCTGCTGCCACACCATGTACGTTGACAAGCCGATGAAGGGGCACAATCTGATGCAGGCCATTGCCCGCGTGAACCGGGTGTTCAAGAACAAGCCGGGCGGACTGGTGGTGGATTACATCGGCATTGCCAATGAGCTGAAGACGGCACTCAAGACCTATACCGATGCTAAAGGCAAGGGCGACCCGACTCATAACGCATCGGAAGCCCTGTCTGTGCTGCTTGAAAAACTGTCGATTGTGCGTGATATGATGCGTGGTTGCGACTACAGTAGTTTTGAAACAGAGGCTTCTCTGTTACTGGTGCCCTGCGCCAACCACCTGTTGGGTCTACCTGACGGCAAGCAGCGTTTTATTGACACCATGCAACTGCTGGTCAAGGCCTATTCGCTCTGCGCAACACTGGATGAGGCAGTTCCCCTGCGCAAGGAGATCGCCTTTTTCTCGGCCATTAAAGCGGCTATCACAAAGTTCACCACCGTAGATGCAAAACGGACCAGCGAAGAGAAGAACGGCATCCTCAAGCAGATTCTTGATAATGCCATTGTGTCTGACGGGGTGGCTGACATCTTTGCCCTGGCCGGACTGGACAAGCCCAACATCGGACTACTTTCCGACGAATTTCTGGAAGATGTCCGCCAGATGAAGAGCCGCAATCTGGCCGTGGAGCTGCTTGAAAAGCTGTTACGCGATGAAATCAGGGCACGGTCTCGCAACAACGTGGTGCAGGAGAAGAAGTACCTTGACCGGCTGCTTGAAACCCTGCGCAACTATCACAACCGGGCCATTGAAACTGCTCAGGTGATTGAAGAACTGATACAGATGGCGAGGGAGTTTCAGGCAGTACTTGAACGCGAGGCAGCGCTGGGGTTGAGTCAGGATGAGATTGCTTTCTATGACGCCCTGGCTAATAATGAGAGCGCCCTGCAGGAACTTGGCGATGAAATCCTGAAGAAGATTGCAGTTGAGATAACCGAAAAACTGCGTAATAGTACCACGGTTGACTGGCAGGTGCGAGAGAGTGTGCGAGCACGGTTACGGATTTTGGTGCGCCGGACGCTGCAAAAATGGAAATATCCGCCGGATAAGCAGGCAGATGCTGTTGAGCTGGTGCTGAAACAGGCCGAAGTCATCTGCAATGACTGGTCAAAATAACAAACATGAGGATTATCAATGAAACAACCCGATAAACACGGCCACTTCGGCATCCATGGTGGCCGGTATGTGCCTGAGACCCTGATGCCTGCACTAAAGGAGCTGGAAGAGGCCTATGCTCACTATAAAAATGACCGCGAATTCAAGCAGGAGTTCCAGTATTACCTGCGGGAATATGTGGGCCGTCCTTCGCCGCTCTACTTTGCCGAAAAGCTGACCCGGCAACTTGGTGGCGCTAAGATCTATCTAAAACGGGAAGACCTGAACCATACCGGCGCCCACAAGGTCAACAACACCATTGGTCAGGGGCTGCTTGCCAAGCGGATGAAAAAGGAACGGGTGATCGCCGAGACCGGTGCCGGTCAGCACGGCGTAGCCACCGCCACCATTGCAGCGCTGTTCGGGATGCAGTGTGAGGTATTCATGGGGTCGGAGGACATCCGGCGCCAGGCCCTGAACGTCTTTCGGATGAAGCTGCTGGGGGCTACGGTCAACCCGGTCACCGCCGGTACCGCCACCCTCAAGGATGCCATGAATGAGGCGCTGCGGGATTGGGTCACCAACATCCGCGACACCTTCTATGTGATCGGCACCGTGGCCGGTCCGCACCCCTACCCGATGATGGTGCGCGATTTTCAGTCCGTAATCGGTACTGAGGCCAGGCAGCAGCACAAAAAGGTTGAAGGCCGACTGCCCGACGCGCTGGTGGCCTGTGTTGGCGGCGGCAGCAACGCCATGGGCCTGTTTTACCCCTTTATCAAGGACAGTTCTGTGCGCCTGATCGGTGTGGAGGCAGCCGGACATGGCATTGCATCCGGCGCCCACGCTGCGCCGCTCTGTGCCGGACGCCCCGGTATCCTGCATGGCCAGCGCAGCTACCTGCTGCAGGATGAACATGGCCAGGTGGCCAATGCCCACTCCATCTCCGCCGGCCTGGACTACCCCGGTGTCGGGCCGGAACATGCCTGGCTGAAAGATACCGGAAGGGCAGAATATGTCTCTGTTACTGACGACGAGGCATTGGAGGCATTTCAGCGCCTGACCCGCGAAGAGGGGATCATGCCGGCCCTGGAATCATCCCACGCCATCGCCCACACCCTCAAACTGGCCCCTACCCTGCCTAAAGAACAGACCATTGTGGTCTGCCTGTCAGGACGGGGCGATAAGGATATCCATACCGTAGCAGATGCACTGGGTGTAAAGTTCTGATAAAGTCTTCAGCAGTTACCAACCTATCCCGGAGGATTGCATGCGACTGATTACCCGTTCTGATTTTGATGGTCTGGTCTGTGCTGTACTGCTGAAAAATGCAGGGATTATTGAGTCATACAAATTCGTACACCCCAAGGATGTGCAGGACGGCAAAGTGGAGGCCACTGAAGATGATATAGCCGCCAATATCCCCTACATCCCCGGTTGCGGCCTCTGGTTTGACCACCACATGAGCGAGGATGAGCGGCTTAAGTTCAGCTGCGACTTCAAGGGTGAAAGCCGTTGGGAAAAAAGCTGCGCCAGGGTAATCTACGACTACTATGGCGGTGCTGCCAAATTCCCTGGCATTGAAGCGATGATGACCGCCGTGGACAAGACCGACTCCGGCGACCTGACCGTTGATGAGGTATTGAACCCCCAGGGCTGGATCCTGCTTTCCTTTATGATGGACCCCCGCACCGGCCTGGGACGCTACAAGGATTACCGGATCAGCAACTACCAGCTGATGGAAGAACTGATTGAGATGTGCCGCACCATGCCGATTGAAGAGATCCTGGCCAATCCCGATGTCAAGGAGCGCATGGTGCGCTATGCCGAGCAGGAGGCAGCCTACAAGCTGATGATTCAGGAGAATTCCAGGGTTGAGGGCAAGGTACTGATCATTGATTTACGCAACGTTGAAGAGATTGTAACCGGCAACCGCTTTGTGGAATACAGCCTCTACCCTGATGTCCTGACCTCTGTCCGCATCATGTGGGGCCTCAACAAACAAAATACCGTTTTTGCGGTGGGGCACAGCATCATCAACCGCGGCTCCCAGGTTAATGTCGGTTCACTGATGTTGAAAAACGGTGGCGGCGGACATTTTCAGGTCGGCACCTGTCAGGTGGCGAATGACAACGTTGAAAAGG
>DAIQQT010000189.1:0-1777 GCA_036786685.1 Trichlorobacter sp. | reverse complement strand
GGCCTTGCAGGAGATTGTAGAGAAGCTTAATTCATAACCAAATCAGCACACTGTTTAGCATCACTAAAAGCCGCGTTTTCGCGGCTTTTTTTATTGACGGCGAACGCGTGTTCAGGTATCTAGCAAAAACTTGTTTTATTATTTAAGGGAGGTAGTTTGCATGCATCTGGTTGACCAAATCAAGGAAAAGGCCAAAAAGAATCTGCAGACCGTGGTACTGCCGGAAAGTTACGATGAGCGGATGCTGTACGCCGCTGAAAAGATCGTACGCGAAAGCCTGGCAAAACTGGTAATTCTGGGCGACCCTGCCAAGATTCAGGCTGAAGCCACTGCCAAGGGGATCAATCTGGCTGGCGTAGAGCTGCTGAATCCTGCTGACTCCCCCAAGCTTGAGCAGTATGTTGCTGACTTCGTAGAGCTGCGCAAATCCAAAGGCATGACTCCAGATGAAGCCCGCAAGCTGCTGACTGCCGATGACAACCTCTACTACGCCGGCATGATGGTACGTAATGGCGATGCCGGCGGCGAAGTAGCCGGTGCCACCGGTACCACCGGTAATGTGCTGAAGGCTGCCTTCCAGACCGTGGGACCGGCTGCAGGGATCAAGACAGTGTCATCCTTCTTCCTGATGATCACCAAGACACCGTCCTTCGGTGAAAACGGTATCATCCTGTTTGCTGACTGTGCCGTGAACCCTAACCCGGATGCACAGGCACTGGCAGAAATCGCCGTTGCCACCGCCGGTAACTGCAAGTCATTTCTGGATGTTGAGGCTCGCGTCGGCATGCTTTCCTTTTCCACCAAGGGCAGTGCCGCCCATGCTGATGTGGACAAGGTCACCAAGGCAGCCGAAATTGCAAAGAGCATCAAGCCGGACATCCAGATCGATGGCGAACTGCAGGCAGACGCAGCACTGCTGCCCAAGGTTGGCGAGAAAAAAGCTCCTGGTAGTGCTGTAGCAGGTAAAGCCAACGTCCTGATCTTCCCCGACCTTGATGCCGGCAACATCGCCTATAAACTGGTGGAGCGGGTGGCAGGTGCCGAGGCGGTGGGACCAATCATTCAGGGCCTGGCCAAACCGGTCAACGACCTCTCCCGAGGTTGCTCCGTGGATGATATCGTCAACGTGGTGGCCATTACGGCAGTACAGGCCGGGGCATAAAGCTTACACGAAATACAACGACCAACAAAAAAGCCGACCCTTTGCAGGGTCGGCTTTTTTAGTGTTCAGCAAGGAAATCAGTTTAGTATGCGTCGCTGTTTTCCAGTACATCCTTCTCGGTAACCGGGGCCCTGAAGAGACGGTAGGCCCAGATCTTATACAGAATGACAGTCGGTACAAAGATACCGGCAACCACGGTCATAATGGTCAGGGTGTACTGACTGGAGGATGAGTTGAAGATGGTCAGACTGAAGGCCGGATCCAGGGTTGATGGAATCAGGTTCGGGAACAGACCTGCAACACCGGTCACACAGACAAAGACAATGGTGATACAGGAAGCAGTGAAGGCCTTCAGTGCGGCATTCTTAAGCATGAAGAAATAGGTGGCAACCATTGCCAGAACAGCAACACCTGGGGCAATGAACAGCACCGGAACCTTCAGGTAGTTGTCATACAACTTGGTTGCGTATGCGGTATGGCCCAGGAAGACCACCGCAATCAGCAGCAACGGAATCCAGAGCAACTTGGCCAGGCTAAAGGCACGGGCAGAAAGATCGCCAACGGTCTTGACGGTGGCATACAGGGCGCCGTGAACAGCAAACAGCAGCACAAACA
>DAIQQT010000188.1:0-5716 GCA_036786685.1 Trichlorobacter sp. | reverse complement strand
TACTGATGACGAAATACAGCTGAATTTATTCAGTTATTAACCGGACAGTAGTGGATATGCATAATAAATCTGCCATTGCCCTATTTGTAGGCACAGAAGAGAGAAAGGATTGCCGGGAGGAAGATTCAAATGGTTTATTCAAGATAGGGATGCATGAGATTTTGTAAATGAATCAACGCATTGAGATGGGCAGTGTCTGGCGCAACGCCTGACCAGCGTGACAGCTCAATAAATACCATCCAGCCTCTGTTTCAGATGAGAAAAGCTTCAGCTTACCATGGCATCATCGAAGAACAATCCCATCCAGCGTAATCGTACCTTTTTGCAGGGTAATGGCGCCCTGCAGGACGGTTTGCGCTTCTCTGGCCTCAAAGTTTGAGTCGTAACCACCGGCAATGGATATTGCAATAGCACGATCAGCAACAAGCGACTCTGTCTTTGTCCCTGCTGCCAGCTTGATCAGCTCACCCTCTTTTGCCGCATTGTAGGCCTCTTGCAAGGTGGCGTAGCCCGTGTTGCCAATGATTGTGTTGGCCGAGAAAATAGCGGTAACTGTTTTTGCACCGTTCATGGATACACTGCAGCCTGCGCTGCCACTGCACGCACCTTCCCAACGTGTAAAATGTGAGCCTGCCAGCAACTCCGGCAGCAACAGTACGCTGGTAGCAGCTCCAAAAGAGGCACTACAGCCGGTAAGCAGGCCGCTTTGACAGTCAATGCCGACAGGGCTGCTGATGACCCGTCCTTTGCCGCTGCCTGTAATGGCAACCGCCAGCGGATAGGTCTCTGAAGCGAACTCCAGCAGTGTCAGGGAATTGGCCGGAAAGGTCGTGCTGAGAGTTCCGCCAGCTGCCGTCAGATCCGTCAGCTGTTCAATGGCTGCCAGGTTGGTCGTGCTGTAGCGAAACACCTTTACTGCGCCTGTCACGGGAAAATTACTTAAGCTGACATTGCTGATCAGATCACTGCCGGTCTTGTTAATAATAATTGCCGTCAGATGGCCATCACTGCTCCTCTGGGCTGCATAAACAGCCAGTTTTTCCTGATCAGCGCTTGTAGCCTGAACACTGGTTTCTCCAAAAGCGTGGCCTGCGCCATCATAGTTACGATACATACGAAAGGCAAAGGCCCCTGGCTGGGTAGCCGTTGGCAGTCCCCAAAGCGTTGCCAGATCAAGCCCTTCTCGCCCGAAAATGCCCAGCACATCAGCCTGAGCCAACGCCCCGTTGATACTTTCAAGCCCGCCCCAGTTATACTCGGTTATGGCCAGCTTGGTGCCGGGATAATTGGCATTGACCCATTCCTTCATGCGGGGAATCAGCTGGACCGCCTCACCGATCCAGCTTTCATCAACGTACGTTGCATCCCAGAGCGCCCTGGTGGAGCGGAGACGCAACGCCTGGGTTGCGGCACTGCCTGCTGTAGAGAGCGTGACGCCTTGAGCCTGGGGATAAAAGTGCAGGTCAAGATAATCAAGAATCCGTACCCCATGCTGCTGTTCATAGGTCTGCATCTGCTGGAGATACCACGCCACAAACGGGATATCGCCATGGGCCTTCCGATCCGGCCTGGTTTCCCACCAGGTGCCGCCGGCCGCCTGGTCCAGGGCTGAATAAAAATAGGCCGGCCACCCCCACAAGGCTGGGCCAAGCGTCTTGGCCGTTGGATCAGCAGCCTTGATCAGCGGTGCATAGAGCTGCGATGTATCGCGCAGCTCATCATAGCTGGTTGGCTGTGGGTGAATATCGCGATGGGTGCTGTTCCAGAGCATCGGCTCATTATCAAGACTGTAGTAGGCAACACCACCATTGGCAGCCGTACCGTACCTGCTGATCAGGTGGTTTAACCAGCCACTGACAAAACCGGGTGTCGTTGCCACGCTTGTGTCAGTTGGATCGTTACCGGTCAGGTTGATACTGTTTTTTATGCCGTTGCCGCAATCCGTGTCCCAAGGATCCACCGAATCCTGTGAACCATAGCGTGATACCTTGAACCCACAATCGTAGGGATGCGATGCGGGGCGTTGCTTGGCTACCCAGCCGATCAACGGGATGGTGATGATACTTTTGGCGCCGGTGCGCCGGTCTTGCTCAACAAAACGATCAGCATCAGAACCATTGGGCAACAGTGCAGGAGTGGGATTGTCCAGGGGTATATTTTCAAAATACCAGTCCATACCGGTGTTGGTGGTATCGTTCTGCCAGTTGTAGCGACTGGTAGCATTGCCGCCGCGGCGGTTTACGGGGATATGCAGGCTGGTTTCCAGTGATTCACTGGCGAAGTTCATGCCGTAGATATCGGGGCTGATAGCGTGCCGTCCAGCAGCAGCATCAATACTAAGCGCAGGGCCGCTTGTCGAAGGCGGGGTGACCGTCCCCGCAACTAATGTAATAGTGTCCAGATAAAATGGAGCCTGAGTCCCACCGGTGGCATCCTGCCAGTACAGACTGCTAAGTGCTGCCGGGCTACCCAAATCTGAAAAAGGGATCTCTACCTGAGTCCAGGTATTTGCTGTGGCTGTGACCGTAATCGCACTATCAGTGCCGTTTATAACAATCCGTACCTGTTGGTTTCCCGTTGTTCCGCCATGAATCCAGAAGCGTAGCTTCTCATAACCGCTTAGAGTAACTTCCTCACCTTCATACCTGTTCAGCGAAAAGCCCCCCCAGGCTGTGGTAAAGCTGACAGAAACTGAGCGGCTACCACTCTGAACAGGCGCGGTGTTATCCAGGTTTCGCGTGATATTCCAGGACCAGTCGTGCCAGTTGCTTGCCAATGCGTCGTCATAGACGACAAGATCAGCTGCTGTTGCAAGCCCGCATGTACATGTCAGCCAGACAATAGTGGTCAAAAGAATGTAAGAATATTTGCCAACCAAGCGCAGGGCAAAACGCATCTGTTCAGCTCCATTTCCTATTTGAAATTTGGGTGTACACCCAAAAACATCATTGTCAAGTTCAGGTGGAGACAACATTGCACCGTATTGACTTACAATCATCTTACAGAGCACGAGGGGTGTCACTGATGTTGGGTGGGTAGAGGTGGAAATGCAGATAATTTGTACACAATCGTTAACGGTAGCGCGATCTGTTTATTAGATTTTATTGCCAGATGTATGCCCTACCATCCACCAGCGATCTCTTCGCCATTACGCAGGGCATGGCGCACAGCGGTCAGGCGCGCATCCATCTGTTCAAACAGGGTCAGGTTGGCCCGCTCTGCCGGGCTGGTGCTGCGGATACTGGAGACACCGCCATTCTTGAAGATCAGCCGCTGCTGCCCCATCAGGGCCAATATCGGGTCGTGGGTGGCCATCAGCACAATCTTGTCCTGATCCGCCAGCAGTGACAGGGCCCGTTTGCGATCGATCCCGGCGTTTTCGATCTCGTCAATCAGGACGATCGGCGAGCTGCTGAGACAGGCCACGTCAGCGATCATCAGGGCGCGGGATTGGCCACCGGACAGGGCAGTAACCGGCGTGACCGGGGTGAACTGTTCGCCAGCCAGGGAGTTGGCCAGCTCAAGAATGGTGGCGGTGATGGCAGCCGGATCAGCCACCATCCGGCTTTCAGCATGCAGCCGGATAAACTCTTCAGCCGAAAGGTCCATCACAAAGTTCATGTTCTTCGACAGCTGGGCCACCAGTTTCTGCTCCACCGCATAGCGCCGGGCCAGATCAGGGGCAGCGCCGTTAATCAGGATCGTCCGTCCGGTGGGGCTATCCCCCTGGGCCAGCCATTCAATATCAGCCAGAAAACGGCTCTTGCCTGATCCGGTGGGGCCGACAATACAGGTCACTTCACCGGGGCGCAGTTCAAGCCTGAAGTTTTCAGGCGTGCCGCTCTTGTCATGCCCACCCAGCACCGTGACCGATGAGACCAGAGCCTGCTGCTGGTTGCGCAGCCGTTCCATGCCCGCCATGTAGTCGCTGAATTGTCTCAGCAGGTCCTGGCGTTCAATCCCCACATCCAGCAGCAGTTCTTCATCCAGTGCTGCCACGGTTCTGCCCAGGGTCTGGTCTTCAGGCAGTGCGGACAGGCCAAGGGCAGTAAAAAACTCCCGCGCATGGGGATGTTCGCTAAACAACCGCTCAAGGGTTATATCACTATAATAATTAATCATAATTAGCCTCTGGCACCGTATGATTACAGTATAAACCCACCCCAGCCCTCCCTTGTCAGGGAGGGAGCAGTCAAAGGGATGTTTAAGCATCCCCCCTGACAAGGGGGGAGTGATTTTACTGTTTCAGCGGCTACCCCAACTCCATTTTCCTGACGTTACCCATCTGAAAGTCAGCACCGATCCGGCGTTGTCCCAGACAGTAGGAGCAGAGTGCGGCTGGCATGGAAAAGCGCAGCAGTTTGCCCTGCAGCGAGTCAACCGCAGCAGCATCTTGCAGCAGTCTGCCCAGCTCATGGCCTCCCTGGCCGGTCAGGCCGTTGACATGGATAATCACGGCGCTGCTGTTGACCTGACGGATGCGGTGGACAAAGACCTCCCGTTCTGCCTGGGAAACAATATCCCCCTTGGTGATTACCACAATATCAGCCATTTTCAGCATCGGACCGATCTTGCGCGGGGTTTCCACACCACTTAAATTATCGATTACGCAGACCGCGCAGACATCCTTGATATGGGGGGCGCACCGGTTACACAGACCGGCGCTCTCGCTGATCAGCAGATCAAAGTTGCTTTGCAGGCCCCAATCCAGACATTCTTCAATGTTGCTGACATAGAAATGATCCGGGCAGAGGTTGCCGGACAGCCCGGTACGGGCCGGGATGCCGCGCCGCTCGTACAGCGCCTGATCCCCTGATGAGAGGCAGTCAAACTTGATCACACCAACAGAGACACCATCTGCCTGCAGCGCCTCAGCGGTTTTGCAGATGATGGCGGTCTTGCCCGAAGAGGGCGGCCCTGCCACGGTTATCAGGCGCATCGGATGTTTTCTCCCCGTCCCTGCCGGAAAGCGGCGTTTATACCGCTGATCAGTTTTTTGATGTCATTGTTGATGATGTAATCCCAGCCGATCCATTTGAAGGTGGCATCCTCTGGCAGATGGTTATCCACCTGGGGATGCACTGCCGGGAAAAAGGCGCCGCTGAAGATGGCCGCTACCCTTGGCCCGGCCCAAAAGGCCAGCAGGTCATCCAGTTCAGCCCGTTTCTCTGTCTTGACCAACATGGTAACCGGACTGATCAGGGCACCGTCTTCAGGCCAGATAATGCTGTACTGCTCCTTGCCAACCAGGGTTTGTGCAAAAAAGAGCGGCATAACGCTGATGGCAGGTGCATCCGGGCTGCTGCCCAGGGCTGCCTTGATCATCTGGGACGGGTGCCAGCCATAGCGCACGTTTCTGCCCATCGTGCGCAGCCCTTCCACGCCGGTGTCCTTGTAGATGGTCAGCAGCAGAGTCTCACAGAAGGTGCCGTCCTTATGGCCACGGATGGCCAGACTGTTCTCGTACTCCGGCTTCAGCAGATCAGCCCAGCAGCGGGGCACCGGACGATCCCCCAACCGGCGGTGATCCACCACCGGCACCAGCAGGTTCATAGCCAGCATGGTGTAATGCCCGGTGGGGTCACAGACCCCCAACGCGGAAAGGTGCCGGTCACCGGCATACTCATTGACACTGACAAACTGACCGGTCTTGATAAACCGCTCCACAAAAGGCGGCTCAAAAAGGCTGTTGAAACCAGGGGAGATGATAATGTCC
>DAIQQT010000187.1:0-5737 GCA_036786685.1 Trichlorobacter sp. | reverse complement strand
TTAAAGACAAGGTCATAGCCAAGCAGGCCAAGAAGGATGACAGGAAGACCGAGCCCAAGGCAGCCGCCAAGCCGGAACCAAAGAAAAAGTAATCCGCCCCGTAATTACAAAGGGCAGCCAACCGGCTGCCCTTTTTCACGCCTTGTACCTGTACCAGACTTGACTTTTACCCTGCAACTCCTCTATTGTACATCATTTCGCCAACAGTCAAGGAGTTGTAATGAAACCGCTTTTTCTTAACCCTCCTACGTTTGAGGATTTTGATGGTGGCGCCGGTGCCCGTTATCAGGCTTCCCGCGAGGTCACCTCATTCTGGTATCCAACCTGGCTCTGTTTCCCGGCCGGTATGATCGAAGGCAGCCGCGTGGTGGATGCCCCGGTGCAGAAGTTCACCCTGGAAGACTGCCTGACCATTGCCAAGGGGTTTGATATGGTGGTGATGTACACCTCCACCCCCACCCTGGCAATTGATATCGAGACCGCCCGCCGGATCAAAGAGGTCAAGCCGGATATCGTCACGGTCCTGACCGGCCCCCATGTCACCATCCTGCCGGAAGAATCGCTCAAGGCCGGAAACGGCATCATCGACATCGTCTGCCGCGGAGAGTTTGACTACTCCACCAAAGAGTTGTGCGAAGGGCGCGACTGGTCCACTGTGGATGGCATCAGCTTTATCAAAGACGGCAAGACGATCCATACCCCGGATCGCCCCCTGATTGAGGATCTGGATGCCCTGCCGTTTGTGGCACCGGTCTACAAACGGGATCTGCCGATTTCTGAATACGTGATCCCCCACTTCAAGAACCCCTATGTCTCGATCTACTCCAGCCGGGGCTGCCCTTCCAAGTGCATCTACTGCCTCTGGCCCCAGACCTTCTCCGGCCGCCAGATGCGCCTGCGTTCACCCCAGAATGTCTATGAAGAGGTGAAGTGGATTGTGGACAACATCCCGGAGATGCGTGAGCTCTCCTTTGATGACGACACCTTCACTGCCAGCCGGGAACATGCCCGCAATGTGGCCAAGCTGCTCAAGCCGCTGGGGATCTCCTGGACCGCAAACTCCCGCGCCAACTGTGACTATGAGACCCTCAAGATCATGCGCGAGGCTGGCCTGCGCCACGTGGTAGTGGGGTACGAAAGTGGTAATGAACAGATCCTGAAAAACATCAAAAAAGGGGTCACCAAGGAACAGGCGATCCAGTTCACCAAGGATTGCAAGAAACTGGGGCTATCGGTCCACGGCGCCTTTATCATGGGACTGCCAGGTGAGACCAAGGAAACCATCCGCGAGACGATTGAGTACGCGAAGCAGCTGGACCTGAACTCGATTCAGGCCTCGCTGGCCTCCCCCTACCCCGGCACCGAGTTTTACACCCTGGCCAAGGAGCAGGGCTGGATCGCCTCCGATGACTTCATCGACAGCACCGGTCACCAGAAATGCGTGATCAACTACCCCAACCTGACCAACGCCGAGATCTTCAACTCGGTTGAAGAGTTCTACGACAAGTTCTACTTCCGCCCCAAGTACATCCTGCGCAGCATCGGCAAGATGATCGTAAATGGCGAGGAGCGTCGGAAGCTGCTCAAGGAAGGCAAGCAGTACCTGGCCTATATGCAGAAACGGAAACAGGGGCAGTCTTGCGAAAGCTGATCATCAATGCCGATGACTTCGGTCTTTCAACCGGGGTCAACCGGGCCGTGGAACAGGCCTGGCAACAGGGCATCCTGACCCAGGCATCACTGATGCCGGGCGGAGAGGCCTTTGATGAGGCGGTGGAGATCGCCCGGCGTAACCCCGGCCTGCAGACCGGTCTGCACCTGACCCTGGTACAGGGCAGACCGGTGCTGCCGCCAGAAAAAATCCCCGGACTGGTTGCCGACAACGGCTGCTTCCCGGACAACCCGGTGGCGGTGGGGATGAAACTGTTCTTTGACCCGACAGTCCGTATGCAGCTCCGTTGCGAGATTGAGGCCCAGATCCTCAAGATCAAAGAAACCGGCCTCCCCCTTTCGCACATTGACGGCCACCTGAACATCCAGATGCACCCCACGGTCTTTACCCTGCTGACCGAGCTGATGCCGCTGCACGGCATCAGCAGCTTCCGGATTACCCGGGAGCGGCTGCTTGAAAACCTGCGGCTTGACCGTTCCCGTATGGCGGGCAAGGCAGTAGAGCGGGCCATCTTCGGCACTCTGGCACACTATGCTGAAACCACCTTCAAACGCCAGGAGATCACAACCGCAGTGGAGGTCAAAGGGGTGCTCAACTCCGGCTGCATGACCGAGCAGTACCTGCTAGCCATCCTTGAACGACTGCAACCCGGTACCTCTGAGATCTACTTTCACCCCGGCTGCCTGCCGGATGCCGAGATCAGCCGCCGGATGCCGGACTACAAGCATGCAGAAGAACTGGCTGCCCTGCTCTCACCCGGGGTGCGGGAACGGCTGCAGCAATTGGATATATCACTCACAAACTATCGCGGAGAGACCAAACCGTATGTTTAAGACCATTGTCATTATGCTGCTGGCCGTCACCGCCGGTACGGTCGGCGATATCCTGCTGGCTAAAGGGATGAAACAGCTGGGGGATCTCTCCACCATGAACCTGCGCGGCATCATGGAGGTGGCCTTCCGGGCCATGACCGAGTGGAAGATAGTGGTGGGCACCGCCATGCTGGCGCTGTTCTTCTTCCTCTGGCTGGCAGTGCTGTCCTGGGAAGACCTCTCGGTGGCCCTGCCGATGCAGGCCCTCAACTACGTGCTGGTGGCGGTACTGGCAAAATATATCCTGCACGAAGAGGTTTCTCCGCTGCGCTGGGGCGGTATTGCGCTGGTCTGTATCGGGGTAATGCTGATCACCAAGAGCAGCACCAGTGACAAGAAGCCGGCAACAGAACTGGCACAGCCAATCCCAATCGAAAGCAGAACCGGAGACACCTAATGTTACTGAACAGCACCGTAGGTTTTATCGGCGGCGGCAACATGGCAGAGGCGATCATCAAAGGCCTGATCTCCAGCGGCATGGCACCCCGCAACATCATTGTTTCAGACCCGGTCCAGGACCGCCGCGCCCTGCTTGCCTCAACCCTGTCGGTCCGCACCACTGATGAGAACAGCGAAGTCGCTCAGCAGGCCGAACTGATCGTGCTCTCGATCAAGCCCCAGATGGCAGCCAACGTGCTCACGGCCCTTGAAAATACGATTACCGCCCAGCAGCTGGTGCTTTCCATCATGGCCGGTATTTCCACCACCATCATTGAGGAATCACTGCAGAATGGCGTGCGGGTGGTACGGGCCATGCCCAACACCCCGGCCCTGGTTCAGGCCGGCGCCACCGCCATCTGTGGCGGCAGGCGGGCCACCGAGGCAGATCTTGCGCTGGCCAAAGAACTGTTTCGTCTGGTTGGCACCGTCTACCAGGTAGGTGAGCGCCAGATGGATGCCGTTACCGGCCTCTCCGGCAGCGGCCCGGCCTATGTCTTCTCCTTTATCGAAGCATTGTCCGATGCCGGCGTGAAAAACGGCCTGCCCCGCGATGTAGCCACCGGCCTGGCCGTCCAGACCGTACTGGGCTCGGCTCAACTGCTTGCACAGAGCAACGAACACCCGGCGGTGTTGCGGGACCGGGTCAGCTCCCCCGGCGGCACCACCATTGCCGCCCTGCATACCCTGGAAAATGGCCGGATGCACGGCCTGCTGATGGATGCGGTGGATGCGGCGGTAAAGCGTTCCAAAGAACTGGCCGGAATCAAGCTGCTGTAGCTTCACTTCTGTCGGCCTTAATTTGAGACGGGTGTTGCTACTCAGCAGCACCCGTTTTCTTTTCAGCCAGTAACCAGTAAAACTGCTATTGCAAAACAAGGAGAGTCGCTCGTGGAACAGAGCATAACAACCGTTGCTGCAGACAGCAGCGTGCAGTGCAACGAAGAGGATTTTTACCGGCTGACCTTTGAAGACAAGCGCAGCTATCTCGCCAGCCTGCCCCCTGCAGACAAAATTGAGCTGCTTTTAGGCGATCCGGAGGCCAGGAGGCTGATACGGGCGATGTTGCCACAGGAACTATACTGGCTGTTCAAAGGAGTAGATACTGCCGATGCAATGGAGCTACTGGGGGTGGCAAATCCCCGTCAGTGCGTCTTTATTCTGGACATGGAGCTTTGGCGGGGCTGGGCCTTTGAAGAGGAAAAGGCGGTTGAGTACCTTGGCTATATTCTGAACGGCTCAGATGAACATTTCAAGGAGTTGCTGCCCCATCTGGATTTTAATCTGCTCTCTCTTTTTCTGGGAAGGGAGTTGATTGTTGCAGGGGGCGTAGGTGATCTTAATACCGATGAGGAACGCCAGACCGATTGGGATCACACCTTTGATGATCTGTTCCTGATCAAATTCAGGAACCCGAAACATGCCCGGATAATCGGTTCCTTCCTGGAACTGGTCTGCCGTTTTGACAATCCCCTGTACGTTGCGCTGATGGAAAGTGTCAGTGCTGAAATTGATACCGAGTCTGAGGAGGAGTGCTACCACCTGAAATCAGGCCGCCTTGCCGACCTTGGCTTCCCTCCTCATGATGAGGCGCTTGAAATCTATTCCCGTATCAATCCGGAGACGTTTACCCCGGACACCGGCAAGGTGCTGGTACAAACGGATGAAGCAACCAGCCTTCCCAGGACTATTGTGCTCAGCAATACCTTTTTGGAACAGGTTATTCCTCTGGTTGACTCGGACCTTTTCAGGATGGAACTGAATTACCTGATCAATACGGCACTCGTGGCTGATCAGGCCCATCTTGCTGACACGGATTATATGCGGGCGGTGGTTGAAAGGGTGTACGGCTATCTGAATATCGCCCTTGAATACCTGTGCAAAGGTGATCAGGCCAAAGGGGCGGAGATCCTTACCGGTGAACATCTGAAACGACTGTTCCAGCTGGGTTTCAGCATCGTGCTGGGCCTGAAATTCAAAGCGGACAAACTTTCCGATGCAAGCTATGCCACCGGCAAGGCCCTTTCAGGCCTGAAGAGCGCCAGACCGCTCTATTATCGTGGTTTTGATCAGGACAGCATTGATGGCTACCGGGAGTTCCGGGATCTGGAGGATGTACAGCGTATGTCTGACTTTCTGGCTGATCTGAAAGGGTAGCGATACACCCCCCCCTGCTGCCAGGTCGCATCGCTGGAACTGACAGCAGGGGGGGGCTACTTTTTGTTTAAGGATTCATACAGCGCAATCTGTTCTGCCAGGGAAAGCTGCTTGCGACAGCAGTCCTGTCTGAGGCAGAGGTTGCACCGCTCATCGGAACACCACTGGCAGAAGCGACAATCCGGGCAGGGGTGCTTTTTGTCTGGTTCATTCTGAGTCATTAGATAGCATCGAAAATGAGCGACAGCCGTTTTCTAATAGGCCACATTCCTCTTCACCGCATTCCCCTGCATCAATTGTGCAAAGGCCTTTTCCTTGTCCGCGTTAACCAGCAGGTAACGGGGCAGAATCTGCAATTTCTCTTTAGCCGTGGCATGGCGGCGCTCAATGGAGAAGGTGCTGACAAACCCGGCTTCTTTAGCTTTCTGCAGCAGGTGATCGTCATAAATACCGAACGGCCAGGCCAGCAGATCCACCGGGCCACCTATCTCCTGCTCCAGCTTTTTACGGGACTTCAGCAACTGCTCCATCACCAGCTTATCGTATGCGGCCGGAGCCAGCTTCCGCTTCTCTCGTTTAAAGTTGGGGTGCCAGTAGG
>DAIQQT010000186.1:0-5749 GCA_036786685.1 Trichlorobacter sp. | reverse complement strand
TCTGCCATTCCGGTACTGAAGCTGAAGACCCACCTGCCGGTGGTAATTGACCCATCCCACGGAACGGGCAACTATCACTACGTTGCGCCGATGTGCTATGCCGCCGTTGCAGCCGGGGCAGATGGCCTGATTGTGGAGGTGCATCCTGATCCGGAACGCGCCTCCAGTGATGGCCCGCAATCACTGAAGCCAAAGAAATTTGCCGCCATGATGCAGAAGTTGCGGCTGTTTGCCGAGGCGGATGGACGCAGCTTGTAAAGCCATTGTGGAGGGGTGGTCGTTATACAGCAAAGGCTGCCGATAACCAGGCAGCCTTTGCTGTGTCAGGCATGTGCATCCTGTTCATCCGGGAACTGGGCACCCAGCTGGCGGATGGCGTCAATGTTGTCCAGAAAGACTTCCACCAGCTCCGGGTCAAAGAATGTTCCGGCATCTTTTTTCAGGGTCTCAAGCACCTCGTTCTGGTCCCATGCTTCTTTGTAACAGCGCCGGTTGGAGAGGGCGTCATAGACATCGGCAATTGCCACAATCCGTCCAAAAAGTGGAATCTCTTCGCCCTTTTTACCCCGTGCGGTGCCATCTTCCTTTTCATAGCCCGGCAGTGGTTTCAGGGTGGCCAGGCTGATATGTCCGGGATAGCCGTTGCCGTCCCAACGTTCGTGATGATTAAGGGCAACAGCAACAGCAGACTCATCAAGTTCTGAGTAGACATCGGGAAAGAGTCGTGCGCCATAGACCGTGTGCAGTTTCATGACATCGTATTCTTCCGGGGTGAATTTACCGGGCTTCTTCAGAATGTTGTCTGAAATTGCTACCTTGCCCACATCATGCAGCATGGCTGCCATCCGCAGGATGTCGCGGGTGCGGTCGATCTCATCCTGCGCCAAACCTTTCAGGGCTGCCCAGCCCTCATAGAGTGCCACCGAGTAGGCTGCCACTCGATTGACATGGGGGCCGGTTTCTTTAGGGTCTCGCAGCTCTGCCATGCGGTTCATGCGCAGGATGATTTCACGGGTCATCTTGGCCCGTTCAATGGCGTTGGCTGCGGTAACGGCAAAATAACTGATGCCGTTTTCATCGTTACCGTCAAACGCAGTAATGGAACCTGCTGCATCCTTGGCGTTGATCAGCTGCAACACCCCCACCGTTTCTCCCCGCATGCTGGTAAGTGGCAGCACCAGCAGTGAAGTGGTCCGGTAGTTGGTGAGATCATCAAACGAGCGGTTAAAAGAGTAGGGCAGGTTGGTATCCAGCTGATAGACGTCCGGGATGTTAAGTTGATTGCCGGTGGCTGCGACATAGCCGGCTATGGAGGTGTTATCGACCCGGATGGTGATGTTTGCATAGACCGATTTGCGGTGAGCTGCCAACTGGGTATTAATAGTGTCATTTTGTGAGTAACGTGCTGCAAGCCAGTTGCCGTCTTTAATATAGATGGTGCCGGCATCACAGTCGGTGAAACGGCGCGCCTCAGACAGAATTTTTTCCAGTAGGAAGTCAATATCCTTGATCTGGGAAATATCCAGTCCAAAATCAAGAAGCTGCTGTAATGTTTCGTTTTGATTTTTCATGACTTCCTCCGCAGATCTGACCATTGCCTAGCATTGTAACTGATGAAGCGGGATTGGCAAGGTTCAATTCGGGATAATTTTTGATTGCTGCAGCGGCCAGGATGCACTACCATAGGTCACTTTTTGGGGAGGTCTGTGCGTATGTCCCGCCTTTTGATTCTTTTTTTCCTGATTTTTACATTCTCTTTTACTTCTGTGTGCAGTGCTGACCAACGTAATGACCCCCGTGAGCAGGCCATGTCTGATGCCCTTGATCTTTGGCGTGAGGGGCGTTTTGAGCAGCTCTATGACAGCCTTTCCCACAGAACCGGCCTGACCCGTGAACGATTTGTCCAGATTATGAAAGGTGCAGAGATCAAGCCTGTCTGTTGTTTCAATAAACTAACCGCGTTTCGTCTGATCAGCGAAAAACCTACCACGGCAAAGGTTTATGCCAGGCTGGGGATGGAAGGGGGACCCGGCACTGATGAAAGCCAGAGCCGGGAGTTTACCCTGAACCATGAAGAGGGGCGCTGGAAGATGCGGCTGGCTGACATCAAGACCCTGGCCGGTCTTAAAAAGAAGAAATCCCACGTTGTCCGCGTAAAGAAACAGCACCAATAATATCTTCCTCACAGAATCGAGAACCTCGCCATGTCAGAAGCAATTACATCATTATCTGTTACCCCCCTTAATCAGCAACACCGTGCCCTGGGTGCTTTAATGGCTCCTTTTGGCGGCTGGGATATGCCGATCCAGTACGAAGGGATTATTGCCGAACATCGCTGGTGCCGTGAGCAGGCAGCCCTGTTTGATATCTGCCACATGGGTGAGTTCAGCTTCAAAGGTGATATCGTTACCAGCGGACTTGAGGATCTGTTTACCTTTTCCATTACCGCTATTCCGGTTGGCCGCTCAAAGTACGGTTTTCTGCTGAACGAACAGGGCGGCATCATTGATGACCTGATTGTGTTCCGCATTGCTGCTGATGAGGCCATGATTGTGGTCAACGCTGCCACAGCCCCGAATGACTTCAAGGTGATCCAGTCCCGCCTGAAGGGTGGTCAGTTCAGTGATATCACCGCTGCCACGGCCAAGCTTGACCTGCAGGGGCCCCGTTCCCGCGAGGTGCTTGTAGACCTGCTGGGTGGCTGGGTGTCCGAGATCCCCTACTTCAAATTCGTGCAGCAGACGGTACTGGGGGTGCCTGCCATTGTCAGCCGTACCGGCTACACCGGTGAGCTGGGGTATGAGATCTTCCTGCCGGCCGATAAAGTAGGCGAGCTGTGGGAAAAACTGCTGGCTGATGAGCGGGTGAAGCCTGCCGGTCTGGGGGCTCGTGACGTGTTGCGTCTGGAAGTGGGCTACTCGCTCTACGGCAGCGATATTGATGAGGCAACCACGCCACTTGAAGCTGATCTGGCTGCCTTTGTCAAGCTGGACAAGCAGTTTGTGGGCAAAGAGGCACTGCTGCAGCAAAAGGAACAACCTTTGAAACGGGTCAAGGTGGCCTTCAAGGTCACTTCACGGCGCACGCCACGTCATGGTTTTGGCATCTTTGATGGTGAAAAACAGATCGGCGAAGTGACCAGCGGCGTCTTTTCTCCCATGCTGGGCTGCGGCATCGGTCTGGGCTATGTGGAGCCCGGTTATGCGGCGCTTGGCACCAGCCTGACCATCAAGCAGGATCGGGCGGTGATGGAGGCTGCCGTCTGTACGGTACCGTTCTTCACTGAAGGATCAGTTCGGGGCTGAATTTTGTTTAAGCGAAAGGAGTCGGTTATGAAACGTACTGTTTATGTTGTGCTGGGGGCTCTGTTGCTGGTGTCATCATCTGCGTTTGCTGCTGACAGTATCCGGGAAGGCTACTGGGAGGTTACCTCGCAGACTGAGATGCCAGGCATGCCGATGAAGATCCCGGCCTCAACCATCAAACACTGCTACACCAAAGAGGATGTGAAGGACCAGAAAAAGGTAATTGCCAGGGATAAAAACTGTACCATGACCGATTACAAGGTGTCGGGCAACAAGGTTACCTGGGCCATGAAATGCACCGGTCAGGGTGCCGGCACCTTTAACGGTGAAACCATCTTCAGCGCTGACGCCTATACATCAACCATGAAGATGAAGAGTCAGGGCCAGAATATGACGGTTAAAGTGAAAGGGAAGCGGATCGGGGAATGTCCTAAAAAGTAGGCTGTTTCAGCTGTAATTCTATATATCCATTGGAGGATGAACAGATGTCAGAAATCTATTTTACCAAAGAGCATGAGTGGGTCAAAGTGAACGGTACCAGCGCCGTCTGCGGCATCAGTGACCATGCGGCCCACGAACTGGGTGATATCACCTTTGTGGAGCTGCCAGCGGTTGGCAAGCAGGTCAAGCAGTTTGAGGTGCTGGCTGCCATTGAGTCAGTCAAGGCTGCCAGTGACATCTACGCCCCGGTCTCCGGCAAGGTGGTCAAGGTGAACACTGAACTGGAAGATGCGCCTGAAAAGGTGAACGAGTCCGCAGAAGAAGCGGCCTGGATGGTGGAACTTGAGCTGAGCGATGCTGCTGAGCTGGCAAGCCTGATGACCAAAGAACAGTATGAGGCATACCTAACAACCCTGTAGGGAGATTATATGAACACCAGTCACTATTGCCCCCATACTCCTGAAGAGATTCAGGAGATGCTGGCAGCCATCGGCGTCTCCAGTGTTGAGGAACTGTTTGCCCCGATTCCGGCAGAGCTGCGCTGCAGCACCTTTAACCTGCCTGCCGGTATGTCGGAGTTTGATACCTATGCCAGGCTGCAAGCGGTTGCTGCTGATAACAGTCAGAACCTGTCGCTGTTCATCGGTGGCGGATTCTATGACCATATTATTCCGGCAGCGGTTGATCATCTCTCCGGTCGGGCCGAGTTCTACACCGCTTACACCCCCTACCAACCGGAATGCTCCCAGGGTACCCTGCAGGCGTTGTTTGAGTACCAGACCGCCATCTGCCGTCTGACCGGCCTGGATGTCAGCAACGCCTCGCTCTACGATGGCGCCACCGGTCTGGCAGAGGCGGCCCTGATGGCGATGCGCTCCACCAACCGGACCAAGGTGGTGGTGGATGGCTGTGTCTCTCCCATTGCCCGTCAGGTACTGGCTACCTATCTCTCCAATCAGGATGCAGAGCTGGTGGAGCTGCCACCCCTGGATGGCCTGCTGAACCGGGAAGAGCTGGCAAAACAGCTGGATGCCAACACCGCAGCAGTGCTGGTGCAGTATCCCAACGTATTTGGCGGGGTGGAGGACTTCTCCGGCCTGGCTGATCAGGCCCATGCTGCCGGTGCCCTGCTGGTAACCGCGGTCTATCCGGTTGCTCTGGGAATCCTGAAGTCACCGGGTGAGCTGGGGGCTGACATTGCTGTGGGTGATGGCCAGTCACTGGGTAATCCGCTCTCCTTTGGTGGTCCTTCCTTCGGCTTTATTGCCGCCAGGAAGGCCCATATCCGTAACATGCCGGGCCGGATTGTGGGGGAGACCGTTGACAAGAACGGCAAGCGCGGTTTCGTGCTGACCCTGCAGGCCCGTGAACAGCATATCAAGCGTCACAAGGCCACCTCAAACATCTGCAGCAACCAGTCGCTCTGTGCCCTGCGCGGCCTGATCTTCCTGGCTGCCATCGGCAAGCAGGGGCTGGCTGATCTGGCCCGCCTGAACCGGGACAAGGCCGAATATGCCAAGGCCTGTCTGGCAAAACTGCCGGGCGTGGTGGTACTGCAGACCGCTCCAACCTTTAACGAATTTACCATCAGCCTGCCGAAACCGGCGGAAGCTGTGGTGGCGGCCCTGTTGGATAAAGGGATTGCTGCCGGTATGCCGCTGGGCCGGTTCTATACCGGATCGGAAAACATGCTGGTGGTAACGGTAACCGAGAAACGCAGCAAGAAAGAGATTGATCAGCTGGTGAAGGCGCTGGAGGTGGCACTATGCAACTGATTTATGAAAAATCCGTCTCCGGTCGTCGTGGTGTGATGCTGCCGGTTTCTGATGTCCCTGTAGCTACTGATCTGCCGCAGAACCTGCTGCGTGCTGAGACAGCGGCCCTGCCGGAACTGTCAGAGCTGGATATGGTGCGTCACTTCACCAACCTGTCCCGTCGTAACTTCTCAGTGGATACCAACTTCTACCCGCTGGGTTCCTGCACTATGAAGTACAACGCCAAGG
>DAIQQT010000185.1:0-5769 GCA_036786685.1 Trichlorobacter sp. | reverse complement strand
GTTTCTGAATGGGGGAATGATTTCAGACCAGCCTATCTACGACTAGGTGAAAATATCCGCAGCTATTGTAAGCATCCTGACCCTGTGAAGAAAACTCCGATAATTGCATTAACAGGAACGGCTTCATTTGAAGTGCTAGCGGATGTACAGCGTGAATTGCAGTTAATCGGTGGAGACAATGAAATTATACGGCCAGACAAAATGGAACGTGATGAGTTGGTGTTTGCGATAGAGTCACTTAATACAGTTGAAGACCAGCCTGTAAATTCTAAAAGAACAAATAAAATTGTAGGCCAAAATAAGCTGCTGAAGCTACCAACAATCCTCAAAAAAATTTCAGAGCAGTTTGGCAGAGAAAGCTTTGCGAAGCTAATAAATCCTCACATGCCAGATTTTGGAAACGGATTGGTATTTTGTCCCCATGTTACCTCAGATCATGGCGTAGAAAATGTTTATAGTAAGTTGAGTGAAGAATTCCCAGAAGTATCAAGCTTTTTGGGTAAGTACGCTGGCTCTCTCAACGATACGATCGGCGAAAACAGCGCCGTTGAAACTCAGGACAAATTCAAAGAAGACAAGATTACTGTCCTTGCCTGTACCAAGGCATTCGGTATGGGAATAGACAAGCCTAATATTCGCTTCACTGTTCATTTCAACATTCCCCAATCAATTGAGTCATTTTATCAGGAGGCAGGCCGGGCAGGACGAGATCGAGAGATTTCGTATTGTTACATCATGTATGCTGGAGTTTTGCCGGGTCAGGAAAAATCTGTTGACTACTCCCTGATGGACTCATTCCTGAAATCATCCTTTCGTGGCAAAGAGCATGACAAACGTATGGTCTTTGAACTGCTGGAAATCATCAGAATACCGGGCAAAAACGTCTGTGAGCGTTTATCAGCAGAACTTTCAGATAAGTATGGCGTCACAATAAAATGTGACTATAAACATTACGATGCACCATCAACTGGTGATTATGTGTTCGTGAAGTATTCTGGCAATAAGATTGGGCATATTAACCTAAAAAATTTAACACAAAAGCATGATGTCTCCTTTGACTGCAACAATACTGAAATATTACATTTTTTAGTAACGATGCTTGAAGGCATACAAAAAGAGCATCCAGACATTGCTGCTTACATTGCCGCTCAATCACCATGTGAGGATAAGGATGGAATAGAGAAGACACTAAACTCAATGGGTGGTGGTGATACTTTGGAAATATCTATTCCATTTGACAATGGTGTTACAGATGAAATAGCTGAAATACTTAGCCAAGACCAGCAAGGCTGGAGCGCTTTGATTGTTACAAAGGCTTTTGAATTTGCGTTTGAAAAAGGCCGGTTCGATGACCATTTAAGGTCTGAATTCAGCAAAAAAAACGTTGAAAAAGCATTTATATCAGCAAAAAAATCAAAACTAATTGGTGAGCTGTATAATAATATCCGCACAGAATCCCATACATTTAAAGCTATTTACAGATTAAGTATTCTCGGTGTTATTGAGGATTACACCCTAGACTACCGGACCAAAACCGTTAATGTAAAACTGAGAAAACTTGCAGATGGAGAGATTGCAAAAAAACTACAGGACTATATTTCTCGCTATCGGTCCAAGACTGAAGTTGATGACATACCAAACAAGCTTAACGAGCTTGAAGGGCGCACTGAGCTACAAAAAGCTGTAAATTATCTGATTGATTTTGTTTACGATAAGATTGAAAAGCAGCGTCGTAAAGCACTGGAAGATATGGAACGTATTACAAAAGCCGGTGTTGAAAATATAGAAGAGTTTAAAGCCGGTGTTTATCTCTATTTTGACTCAAAATATCTTGACCCTGTCAAATGCGAAGAGCCTCTTTCAAAATATAAAATTGAATACACAGACGCAGATGTTGCTTCTTGGATTGACTTCACTCTTGTCGAATTTACTCCAGACAACATGCGCCATCTTTTGGGAGCCTGCCACCGACTGCTTGAGCAACAGCCTGAAAATGCCATGCTTCTTGTCCTTAGATCACTCGCAATGGAGTTCTTACCGGCATATTCACAGTCTGATGTATTAAAAGACTTGCAAGAAGGTTTGAGGCTGTTCCGTGTAAAGGAATCATGGGCTCCTGAGCAGGAGCAAAGATTCCTCCTCGATCTTCTCAAGAGAATCAAAGAAGCGGATACTTCCATAGGGGAGTCATTTGCTGCCGCATTAATCCAAAGCCATACAGAATGGATGAAAAAATACACTACCGGCCTCAAGGAGGTTTGAACAAATGAATAACGTCATAAATCTTCAAGATGCAATACAGAAGCTGTATGCCGAACTAGAATCATTCGGCACGGCAAAGAAATTGTTAGATAAAGAGAGAGAGAAAACAGCAGAGGTACAGAAGGCAAATGATGTAACACTGAGAAAAAGCATGGCTGCTTTGGATGGCAAAGCTGATGAATTAAAAGAGACAAGCGAAACAAATATAACCCTTGCTGGCATTCTCACTCCATTGGCTGATAAACTTTTGTATCTTGCCAACGCTGTTGACAAAGCCGGTTTTCCCGACCGACTGGATCAAATACATGTGCAAATTTCAGCAACAATTTCTGCAATACAGACGCTGCAAGCAAATATGGGAAGGTTAGAGCAAAATCAGCTAGATGCAATAAAGCAATCAACTGAATCAATCATTTTAACTTTACAGCAAATGAATGACGGTATCAGTTCCCGCGTCAATACTCTGCAAGAGAGAATAGATGCTGCCGCAACTGCCCATAACAATGCAATTACCGAGACAGCCCAAAATGTAATCGGTTCAATAGAAAACAGTACGACAGCAATATCAGCAAATATCGATAAGTCAGAGCAAAATCAGCTAAATTCTATAAAGTCCTACGTTAATACCTTACAAGAAAAGATAGACATAACTACAGCTTCTAACAATAAGGCAATAGTCGAAACGGCTAAAATTTTAAACAATTCAATAGAAAACAGCACTACAGTAATGACGGCATCAATGGAAACTACTATGAATGCGGTAAAAGCCCTGCACCAGCGCATAGATTTGCTTGAGATGAACCATCTGAATGCAATAAAGGTTTCAACATCTGATATCAGTGGGGCCATTGCAAAAAGCGGGGCTTTGCTTTTTTCGCAAATTCAGTCAGAGGGAAACAGTCAACGGGAACTGATAACAAAGATATCAAAGCTGCTTTATATTACGTTAGGTATAAGTTTAGCTGGATTTATTACTTCAGTAGTTATCTTTTTTAACAAATAAATATTATGTTATATTAATTGGTTATAAATAGTTCGTTGTGACGAAAAAGTAGATAGAGAGATATATGAGTCAAACAGAGGCTTTGATAAGGCAACTCAGCGAATATATCGACAAACTAGAATTAGAGTCCATGCTCAGGAGTATTGGCTACAGGGGGATTGCGCGTGAACTCGATATTATTGAAAGGGTTTTGGAAAAACTCCGCGATGCTTATAAAGCCAATGAATTGTCACCAGAACAAATAACCCAGATTACAAATCTGAAGTCATCCGAAAAATACAATAAAGCCAGAGAAGCTTTATATGAGTTTTTAGATAAAAGGCATGCTGAATATTGTACTAAAAAAGGAATAGCGCGACAAGGAGCTCGACGGGCAGTAACTCGACGAGCCGACATGTTTGAAAGAACTCCTCATTGCTATCAATGTAAAGGTGAATTGAATAGCCGCATCAATATGGAGTGTGACGCCTGCGGTTGGCTAATCTGCTGGTGTGGGGCCTGTGGCTGCAGCTATGGTAGCGACACTACGAACCCGTGAAGCTGATAGAGGAACGCGGCTATAGGATTCTTCTGATACGTTTGCGGGTGATTATTTTAATGATTCATATATACCTTTCTGATGACCAACACCCTTACCCTGCCAACACTTGAGCCGTTCCTTTTTATTGTATCGCTTACCGTGGCCGGTCTGGTGGTTAGTACAGCCTGGCTGCGGCGGTCACACCTCCGCCAGCACCACGTCCTGCTGGTCTACCTGCTGCTGACCTTCAGCCTGTCACTGGCAGTAGTGGCGTTGACTGATTTCAGTAATTTCAGCTTGGCTGTCAGAGAGGCAGATACGCAGACCGGGCGGTTTCTGGCAGGATTACTTTCTTTCTCCCTGATGTCACTGATTGCTGTCCGGCAGATGAGGAACTACCCCCTGGCTTGTTGCTGGTGGTTTGTGCTGGTTGGCGCTTACACCTCGTTACCAGCCAGCTCACTCGAATATGTAGCGCAGTCATACCATGATGCAATCACCATGATCCGCCTGCTGTGTGCTGCTGCCCTGTTTCTCATGCTCTGCCGCTTCAAGCGAAATCTGAATGACCACCAGTACCTGTCACTGCTGGCAGCCCTAGTTGTTTTTATCTGGTTTCACTCGCCTTCTGCTGATGAAAACCTCACCGTCACACTGCTGACAACCGTTGTGAATGTTCTGGCTGTAGTGCTGTTTCGCGCTGAGCGGAAAGATGCCCCGCTATCGGCTGTTGCAGGTGGTGTGATGCTGCTGCTTTTCGGGGCTTCCGGCGGAGTGACCGCTATATTGAATAAGATGTTGGGTGCAGAGCATATTGTGACTGAACTGTTCAACATCATGCTGTACCTTTGTGCTGCGGTCTGGATCTGGCAACGTAGACAACAGATACCACGCGGCCTGTTCTGGGGGAGCTGGTGCAGTTTTATGCTGCTGGGTTGCATGACGGTCTTGCCGGACACTGACGGTATGCAGCAATTCTATGCCGTGATCAGTATCTTCCTGCTGTTCATCACCACCCTGTACCTGTATGCCGGACGAGATGCCTCACCGGTTGTATCCGGTAACTGGCAGCAGCGTCTTTCAGCAGTCTGGTCCGGCAGTATATTTCTGTGTGTCATCGCTATATGTTTCTCCGGTTACCGGCTTTCGGTCAGAGCTCTGGAAAATAATCTCAGCCCTGCCAATATCCTTGCTCATCTGCATGGCACCCCCTTGTGGCCTGGAGACAAGCAGTATGTGGCACTTGCCTTTGCCGATGAAGGACTGTGGCCGAATCAGGTTGGTACTGCCGATGATCAGTCACTGGACCTTAACCGCTTTATCAAGGTAATACGCCCCCCTGCTGACCGTTTCAGCAAGGTCAGATCAAGCGACAAGGAGCGTTGTGAAGACGAAGGGTATGTTCGTAGCGGGTGGGGTTTTTCCAGTGTGCTGAAGGGAGACCGGTGTTTTCTGAAGCAGGTTGCCAAACAATCACCTGCTGGCAGGGCCAATCTGAAGCGGGGCGACCGGATTATCGCTGTCAATGCTGTTGTTGTCAGCTCATCCAAAAACTACCAGACATTGAGCGAACAATGGGAACAGGGCACACTCAAGCCTGATATGGCGCTGAAGGTACAGGAAAAGTCCGGTAACGTGCGGACTGTAACCGTGCCCCTGGGCAGGGTGGAATATGATCCGCCCATCAGCCGTATCCTGCCTGCTGGCGATGGATCAATAGGATACCTGTATCTGCCGGATTTTCAGACTGCTTCATTCAGAGATATCAGAGAGCGGTTTGCACGGTTCAAGCAGGCTGGCGTTCGTGATCTGGTTCTTGACCTGCGCTACAACAGAGGTGGGGGTATTGATAAAGCACAACTGCTGGCAAGTCTGGTGGCAGGGCAGTCTCACAATGGCGCACTGTTGATACGTTCTGTGCATTCCTACCGCTATCCTGATCGGGATACTGACTTTCATATTGAACAGCAGCCTGAATCACTGC
>DAIQQT010000184.1:0-5780 GCA_036786685.1 Trichlorobacter sp. | reverse complement strand
TTTAACCAGGGAGCACCCCAACCATCCATATGCATGACAACCTGTACTTCCCGGTGAAGCACAATCTTGTTTGCATTGGTAACACCATTACGGGTAAGGCGATGTACAGTGAAGACCTTGGGTGGCAGCTTGTATTTCTGTACCAGCTCTTTAAGGTAGTTGCTGACAAAATTGATATCTGCAGCATCATAGGTACCGATCTTTTTACCCGGTTTTGCCTTGCTTGAAATCAGGTTGAATTCCGGGTCAATCCCCAGATGCACATCCGGATTCTTAAGTATCCACTCAAACTGTGGCAAAACAGTACGAATGTCATCATGACCGGTCTGAATATCAATAAACAGCACAGCTCCTGCTTCTTTGGCCCAACCGTAAACCTGATTAATCAAGTCATTGGTCATAAAAAGGCGGTATTTCCCTGCCTTACCTGGTGCGCCCTGGGCAACAACCGCAATCAGGTGTAACGCTGGTTGAACCGGCGTGCCTGGATCAGCTTTTTCCCATTTTATCACCTCTGTCTTAAGGCGTTTGATCATCTCATCTTTGGGGAACTCACCCAAGGCGCCCATACGTTTTGAAAGCGGGTTGCCATAATATGCAACTATCCTTTTTTGTGGCAGAATAGATCCTAGCAACGGAGTTGGATATTTTTTAGGCCAACCTTTTTGGCGAGCGAATTCCGGATTTTCACCGGCGTTATATTTTACCTTTGCAGCTCTGGCAGAGCTTATCTGGGATTGCGTTGGCAGCTCTGAGCCGATACAGCTGCTGCGCTGGTCAAATCCCTTGGGTTGAGTCGGTTTAACAGAAGCAGTGCTGCTTGATGTTGCTGTCTGTACAACCTTCTGGGCTGATGGAACAGCAGATTTGGTATGATCCTGACAGGCTGTGAGTGTGACCGGTAAAAACAAAGACAGGAAAATAAATGAAAACTTCAGTTTCGGGGACAATAAATAGTGAGTAAACAACACCGCAGATAACTCCAACACGCTAAATTTACAAAGAAAAGCCGCAACACCAGAAGCGCTGCGGCTGACCTGAGATGGGTAATTATTACCATAAAACGTTAAAAAAAGGCAATACAAGAAGAGCTAGAGACTCCGTTTGTCAATAACCCGTTGAGCCTTGCCTTCATGGCGCGGAATACTGTTAGGTTCCACCAGTTTTACCGTTGCGCCAACCCCTAAGGCAGAATGAATCTTACGCTCAACTGATTCAAGGAAAGCCCGCTGCTTTTTCATTTCATCAAAGAATATATGTTCAGTGACCTCAATATCAATTTCACGGACATCAGTGGTACCGATACGTTGAACAATCAACTGATAATGCGGTTCACACCCTTCAATGCTAAACAGAATCTCTTCAATCTGCGACGGGAATACATTCACCCCTTTAATAATCAGCATATCATCGCTGCGACCCATAGTCTTTTTCATCCGGGCCAGGGTCCTGCCACAGGCACAGGGTTCATAAACCAGACTGGTAATGTCGCGGGTTCTGTAGCGGATCATAGGAAAGGCTTCTTTGGTCAGGCTGGTTAATACCAGCTCACCAACACTACCGGGCGGCAGTACGGCACCTGTTTCCGGATCAATAATTTCAGCAATAAAGGCATCTTCAGCAATATGCATCCCGCACTTCTGCTGGCATTCACCAGCCACGCCAGGACCAATGACCTCAGATAATCCATAATTATCGGTAGCGTTGATCTGTAAACGTTGCTCAATCTCAAGCCGCATCGCCTCTGACCAGGGCTCGCCACCAAACAGACCAACCTTTAAGGAAAGGGATTTGGGATCAATCCCCATCTTTTCCAACCGGTCAGCCAGGGTTAAGGCATAGCTGGGAGTGCCAACCAGGGCGGTTGTACGGTAGTCCTGCATGATCATGATCTGCTTTTCAGTGTTACCGCCGCCCATAGGAATGACCGCAGCGCCAATGGCTTCGGAACCATAATGCAGACCAAAGGCACCGGTAAAAAGACCGTAGCCAAAGGCGATCTGGACAACATCATCCGGGGTGACACCAGCAGCTGTCATGAAACGGGCCACCAGATTTGACCAGGTTTTAAGATCATGCTTGGTATAGCCAACTACCGTTGGTTTGCCTGTGGTGCCCGATGACGAATGAATCCGCACCACTTCGCGTAGCGGCACCGCAAACATGCCATAGGGATAGTTGAGACGCAGGTCTTCTTTGGTGGTAAACGGCAGCCGGGAAAGATCAGCCAGTGATGTGATATCTTCCGGCACAATGCCTAATTCATTGAACTTGTTCTGATAGCAGCGAACGTTTTTATAAACACGGTTAAGCGTTGCCTGCAGCCGCTCCAGCTGAAGTTGCTCAAGCTCTTCACGGGGCATGCATTCATGCTGGGTATCCCAGATTACAGGATTACTCATCGAGTACCTCCGCAGGCCGCCTTAACCTGTGCAATAACGGTTTCAATTGCCTGCTCCGGTACCACTAGTTGCATCTCACCACCTGCCCGCTGTTTGAACTCAACCTTGCCTTCTGCCAGGTTTTTGCCCCCCACTACGATCCGTAATGGAATGCCGATTAGATCATGATCCTTGAACTTGACACCAGGGCGTTCATCACGATCATCCAGCAGCACCTCAACTCCGGCAGCCTCAAGTCGATCATGGATATCCTGGGCAGCAGTCATAACCGCTTCATCCTTTTGGGCATTGATGGCCACAACCGAGCAATGGAACGGTGCCAAAGGTAGTGGCCAGATTACACCGTTTTCATCATGGTTCTGTTCAATGGATGCAGCCACGGTGCGGCCGATGCCGATACCGTAGCAGCCCATAAAGATGATCTGTTCCTTGCCATCCTTATCCAGATAGGTTGCATTCATGCTGCTTGAATATTTGGTGCCCAGCTTGAATACGTGACCAACTTCAATCCCTCGCCAGACCTCCAGCGTGCCACCAGAACAGCGTGGACAAGGATCACCGGCTCCGATCAGACGGATATCCGCAACCTGGCTGATTGAAAAATCACGACCTTTATTGGCACCGGTATAGTGCTGATCTGTCTGATTGGCACCGATGACAAAATCAGACATGGCTTCAACAGCATAATCAGCCACCACCAGCAGTTCTTCTTGCAGCCCCAGCGGGCCGAGGAACCCGGGAGGTGAACCGGTAAAGCGCAGCACTTCATCGTCAGTAGCCATCTGGATCTCGTCCCAGCCAAGACGGTTTTTCAGCTTTAACTCATTCAGTTCATGATCGCCCCGCACCAGGGCCATCACAAACTGTCCTTCGCCGTTGGACAGTACCAGTGACTTGACCGTGCCGGACTGGGGGATGCCCAAAAACTCGGCTACTTCAGCAATGGTCTTTTTGTCCGGGGTATGGACTTTTGTCAGTGCCTGCTGCCCTGCCCCACCCTGCTGTTGCTTGATCCCCTCTGCCTTTTCCACATTGGCTGCGTAACGGCAGGCATCGCAGGACACAATAGCATCCTCACCTGAAGAGGCAAGCACCATGAATTCATGGGATGCTGAACCGCCAATGGAACCGGTATCAGCTTCAACCGCCCTGAAGTTAAGGCCGCAACGTTCAAAGATACGATTATAGGCCTGGTACATCTTGTCATAGGAAAGATCTGCTGCAGAGGAGTCTACGTCAAAGGAATAGGCATCCTTCATGATGAACTCGCGGCCACGCATCAGGCCAAAACGGGGGCGAATCTCGTCACGGAATTTGGTCTGGATCTGATAAAAGTTTACCGGCATCTGGCGGTAGCTCTTGACTTCACGCCGTGCAATGTCGGTAATAATCTCTTCATGGGTTGGCCCCATGCAGAATTCATTGTCCTTGCGGTCCTTAAAGCGCAGCAGCTCCTTGCCATACTGAGCCCAACGCTTGGACTCAATCCAGAGTTCTGCCGGCTGCACCCCCGGCATCAACAGTTCAATGGCCCCTGCCTTGTTCATCTCTTCCCGTACAATCTGCTCAAACTTACGGATCGAACGCAACCCCAGCGGCATATAGGTGTAGATACCGGCAGCAATCTTGCGAATCATACCGGAGCGCATCATCAACTGGTGGGAGACTACCTCGGCATCGGACGGAGTTTCTTTAAGTGTTGGAATGAAGAATTGTGTATAACGCATTACAATTAAACCACCTTATATCAATTTATGACGCTGCAACATCTGGGTTACTGCTTCACGCTGGAACGGCTTGACCACGTAGTCATCACAATCCCCTTCAAAAAAAGCATCCTGAATATCCTCGGGCGAACTGCAGGCGGAGATCATAAACACCTTGGTCCGCTTGCCCTGCTGCTGATCCCGTTCCCGGATACCATGCAGGGTTGTCGTACCATCCATGATCGGCATGACAATATCCAGGCAGATCAGATTGTAGGGTGATCCTGCGGCAGTTGCAGCATCAATCAGTTCAAGGGCCTGCTGTCCGTTTTCGGCCTGATCGCAGGGGCCAAGTTCTTCCAGAAAACTGGCCAGCATCAGACGCCCCATCGCATCATCATCCACAATCAAGCTACGCATGCAGACCTCCTGATTAACTTAAAGATGTTCAATCTCTTCCAGCAGGGCATCTGCCAGTTCAGCTTCGCTTACCTTACGGACAATCTCTCCCTTACGGAAGATCAGGCCTTCTCCTTTGCCGCCGGCCACGCCCACATCAGCTTCACGCGCCTCGCCCGGGCCATTTACCGCACACCCCATGACTGCTACGGTAATCCTTTTATCAACCGACTGCAGCCGCTTTTCAACTTCTTCAGCAACCTTAATCAAATTGATCTGACAACGGCCACAGGTGGGGCAGGATACAAAATTCACGCCACGCTGCCGCAAACCGAGCGATTTGAGGATCTCATAACCGACCCGTACTTCATCCACCGGATCTCCGGTCAAGGAAACCCGCAGGGTGTCGCCAATGCCATCATAGAGCAGGATACCAAGCCCGACTGACGACTTGATGGTGCCTGAGAAGATGGTGCCTGCCTCAGTAATACCGATATGGAGGGGATAATTGACCTGTCTGGACAACAGGCGATAGGCTTCAACGGTCTTAGGCACATCAGACGCCTTGAGTGAGACCTTGATCTCCTGATAGTTTAAGTCTTCAAGGATTCGGATATGTCCCAGGGCAGATTCAACCATTGCTTCTGCAGTCGGATGCCCATATTTTTCAAGTAGATGCTTTTCCAGTGAACCGGCATTAACCCCGATACGGATCGGCACCTTACGCTCAGCAGCAGAGGTAACCACCTCTGCGACCTTCCAATGCTCTCCGATGTTACCAGGGTTAAGGCGTAGGCCATCAATGCCTCCCTCCAGAACCCGCAGAGCCAGTTTGTAATCAAAGTGAATGTCAGCAATAACCGGGATCGGGCTCTGGGACTTGATGGTGGCCAGGGCGTCCGCCGCATCAGCATCAGGGACTGCGCAGCGGACGATCTCACAGCCAACTTCAGCCAGTGCCTGGATCTGGGTAAGGGTTGTCTTAACATCACGGGTATCGGTGGAACACATGGATTGGACAGCGCAGGGAGCGCCTCCTCCTACAGCCACCGAGCCTACATGCAGTTGTCTGGTAAGTGATTTCATAGCCGTGGAATACTAACGGAACAGCCAAGGAATTGCAAGGAGAGCCTAGGAGTCTGTCAGACTTAGGACAAATCTACTGCAAATTTGCCTGGGCGGTCCATATTTCGCCGTATTATCGGTCAATATAACAACTCAGTAGTGTCCCAACGTTGACTTACTGATTGTTTGTAACTGCCTATCCGTACTG
>DAIQQT010000183.1:0-5861 GCA_036786685.1 Trichlorobacter sp. | reverse complement strand
CTGTAGTTTACAGGGGAATGGCCAGCAGGGCAATCAATGTCAGCAGGGTATAGAGGATATACAGGTGCAGATGACCATGCTGCAGGTGCCGCAGCGGGGTCAGTTTTTCATTGGCCCAGACCAGGAACGGCAGGTAGATCCGCTCCAGTACAGTTTCCGGCAGATGGCTTTCAAAGCGGGTGGATGCCGGGAATGAACCGCTGATTTCAGGCAGGTGGTTATGGGGGCGCAGGATACCGCTAAACAGCTTGATCAGCATCTCTGCAAAGGATGATGAACTGTACTGCATCCTGCTGGTGGGTGCCAGATAGCCGCAGCCCCAGGTCTCGCTGGTTGGATCGCTGCTGCGGCGCTGGCTGATCCGGTAAAAAAGGGCAATGGCGGCAAGCAGGGCAAGCCCCAGCAGGGTAACCCACCCCAGTGGTGCAGCAACGGCCAGCCGCAGCTCAGAGGCTGCCAGTCCGGGATGCCAGGCCGTAACAGCTGCATCCAGCAGCGGTGCCACCAGGGCCGGCAGCAGGCCGATGGTGATGCAGACCAGGGCCAGCAGCGCCATGGGAAGCTTCATGCTGCTGCCGGCTTCATGGGCATGGGCCGCCTGCTCTGTCCGGGCTGTGCCCAGAAAAACCACGCCAAATACCTTGACAAAACAGGCCACTGCCAGTCCGCCAACCAGCGCCAGAAACGGTGCTGCCAGGGCAACTGCAGCAGCGCCTTTGCCCTGCATGGCGCCATTGAACAGGCCCAGATAGATCAGCAGTTCACTGACAAAACCGTTTAAGGGGGGCAGGCCGCAGATGGCCACGGCGCCCACCAGAAAGAAGAAGGCGGTCCGGGGCATCCGGCGCAGCAGACCACCCATCCGGTCAATCTCCCGTGTGCCGATGGCATGGATGATTGATCCGGCCCCCAGAAACAGCAGCGCCTTGAACAGGGCATGGTTGATCACATGCAGCAGTGCGCCCCCCATACCCAGCAGGATCAACAGGTTTGAGCCGTTTGAAGCGCCGATCAGGGCCACACTGATGCCGATGTAGATGATGCCGATGTTTTCAATGCTGTGGTAGGCCAGCAGCCGTTTCAGGTCATGCTGCCCAATGGCAAAGGCAACGCCGATAACGCCGGAGATCACCCCCAGGGTCAGGATGGTAACCCCCCACCAAAGAGCGATGTTGCTGAAGCAGGAGAGGGTGCGGACCAGGCCGTAGATGCCGATTTTAAGGATTACCCCGGACATGATGGCGGAGATATGGCTGGGGGTGTTGGCGTGGGCAGAGGGGAGCCAGATATGCAGCGGCATGATACCGGCCTTGAGGCCGAAGCCCAGCAGGGCCAGCAGCAGCACGGCCGTGGCAAAGGGGGCTGTGCCGTCAAGGCTGGCAGTTGCCGGCAGCTGAAAACTGCCGGTTGCCGATGCCAGCAGGGAAAACAGGCCAAACAGTGCCAGAGTGCCGGTATGGGTGCAGATCATGTAAAGGCTGCCGGCTGTGCGTACCTCTGCTTCATCGTCATTGGTGGTCAGCACAAAGTAGGCTGCCAGGGCCATGATCTCCCAGCCGATCAGGAACAGCCCCACGGAACGGGCCACCAGCACCCAGAGCAGCGCCGCCACCAGCAGGCCAAAGAAGATGCTGATTTTGCGGATCGTGCGGGGATGCCGGTCAGCGGGCCAGTAGCCCAGGCTGTAGATGCTGCAGCTGCAGGCCACCAGCAGAATCGGGATCACAAACAGGGCTGAAAGGGGATCAAGGGCCAGAACATGCGGGCCAAAGGGGAGCGGCAGTGAGATGAGGTAGCTGGTGCTGCTGTTGGAAAGCAGGCAGGTGATGGCACCGACAAGCCCGGCAATGGTTGCCAGGATAATCAGCAAGACACTCAGGCGCTGGGCAGGGACAGGGGAGAGCGGTTTCAACAACAACGGCAGGCCGGACAGGGCAGCAAGCAGCACTGCACCCATCAGCAACAGTGTTGGATCAACTGCCCAGGCCCCGTAGCTCATGGGCTGCCCTTTCCGATGTCGCTTTCAATCTGGCGCAGGGTTGCAAGTATCTGCTCCCGCTGACAGGGTGTCTTTAATACCTGACGAAGCCGGTCATCTCGCAGGGCGTAGGCCAGTTTTGAAAGCAGATGCAGGTGGGTGCGTACCGTGGGGCTGGTAATGGTGAACAGGGTCTGCACCGGCTTGCCATCCAGTGCGCCAAAATCAACCGGCTGGGCCAGAAAGCAGAGCGATACCCTGGGCACCGGCAGCCGCAGCAGCAGCGGGTTGCGCACATGGGGGATGGCGATGCCGTCACCCACCGCCGTAGTGCCCATCGCTTCCCGGGCCAGCAGCACCTGCAGCACAAAATCAGGGTCAAGTTCTTCCGGCAGGTTCAGCAGATCCACCACCTGCTGCAGTACAGACTGGACATCGCTGCCTTCTACATTGCAGTGAATGCCACCTGCCTCAAGGGCCTGACTTAACAGTGGCAGCGGACGGGTATCGTCAGAATCATCAAGCTCAAAGATAGCCGGCTCAACCTTGATCCCCCGTTCAGTGGCCCACTCCAGCAGGTCAACCCGGTTGATATGATAGTCACCCCGGATCTGTTCAGCCGGCAGTTTGTCATTTCTGATCCAGCGCAGAACGGTTTTTTCATCCACATGCAGGGCTTGAGCCGCGTCCGATGCCTTTAGTTGCATAGCTGAGAGCTGCCTTTCTGTGATGCACAATAACATTGTTTCTGCCGTGTCAGAGGCCAATAAGCGCCATTTGCTAAAAAAATATACCATGTTCTTTCCGTATGTGGTATAGAAAAACCGCATCTGCTAAAACGCTGTCTCTGTTTTAAATGGTCCAGCGCTATTTCTCAATTAATGGAACCGTTTTGCTATGGTCTTTGTCTGGAACATAGACGTTGATCCGGTCAGTAGCCTGTTATGGGCAATTGCACTGATCGGATTGAGCGGCCTGCCCGGCCTGCTGTTGAAGCGGCCCGGACCAGGTCAGATCCTGTCGGTTTGTATCACTGTCTGCGCTGCCCTATGGGGCATGGCAGGAGCACTGCAGATTCTTGGCGGTGCCCCTGCAACCCGTTACCTGCTTGATTGGCCGCTCCCCTTTGGCCCCTCTGAACTCTCGGTTGACCCTCTCTCTGCACTCTTTCTGTTCCCCCTGTTATTAGCTGCGCTCTGCTGTTCGCTCTATGGCCTGGCCTATCTGCCTGCAGCCGGCCAGCCTGCTGTTGAAAAGCGGGTTACCCTGTTTTCCGGTCTGCTATTGGCCTCCATGGCGCTGGTGCTGGTGTCCCGTGATGGTCTGCTGTTGCTGATTGCCTGGGAGGTGATGGCCCTTTCTTCCTGGCTGCTGCTGATGACCGATCAGCAGAATCTGCAGGTGCAACGGGCCGGTACGGTCTATCTGCTGGCCACCCATACCGGCAGCATGGCGCTGTATGTCTTCTTTACGCTGCTGAAGGGGGAGACCGGTTCGTTTGCCTTTCCTGCTGCCCACAGTCTGGCCCTGGGCGGCACTATGACCCTGGTGATGCTGGTGGCGGCCCTGATCGGATTTGGCGCCAAGGCCGGTATCATGCCGCTGCATATCTGGCTGCCCGGTGCCCATGCCAATGCCCCCAGTCATGTCTCGGCCCTGATGTCCGGCATCATGCTCAAGGTGGGGATCTACGGTATCATCAGGGCTGTTTCGTTTTTTCAGCAGCTGCCGGTCTGGTTTGGCTGGCTGGTACTGCTGCTGGGGGCTGTTTCGGCAATTACCGGTATTGCCCTGGCATCGGCACAGCGGGACCTGAAGCGACTGCTGGCCTGCAGCAGTATTGAAAATATCGGCATCATCTGTATCGGTCTGGGGATGGCGCTGGTGGGAATCCAGTCCGGTGACCGTGTGCTGACAATCTTGGGTCTGGCCGGGGCCTTTATCCATATCATCAACCACGCCCTGTTCAAGCCGCTGCTGTTTCTGGGCAGCGGGGCGATCATCCATGCCTGCGGTACCCGCCAGATTGACCGGATGGGGGGACTTTCCCGCATCCTGCCCCGCACCGCTCCCCTGTTCCTGGTCGGCTCTCTTGCCATCTGCGGCCTGCCGCCGCTGAACGGCTTTGTTGGCGAACTGTTTCTTTATTTTGGCGCTTTTTCAGACGGCATGCTTGCCGATCTGCCGGTAATCGGCTTTGTGGCGCCAATCCTGGCCCTAGTGGGCGGCCTGGCGGTGATAACCTTTGTCAAGCTGTACGGGGCGGTCTTCCTTGGGGTGCCCCGTGATCCGGAGCTGGCCCATGGCCATGAGTCGCCGCTTGCCATGCTGCTGCCGATGGGGCTTTTGGCCGGAATCTGCCTGCTTGCGGGGATCGGAGCGCCACTGCTGCTGCAGCTGGTGGCACCGGCAGTGATCCAGTATGCAGGGGGCTCGCCACTGCTGTTCAGTCAGGTTGCCGGAGCGGTGCCGTTGCAGCAGCTGGCCCTGCTGAACGGCCTGCTGCTGGCCGTGATTCTGCTGGTCTGGCTGATCTGGCGTTTTCTGGTGCAGAGGGCACCTCTGGCGGTATCCAGTACCTGGGGCTGCGGCTACCTGGCCCCGACCCCCCGGATGCAGTACACCGGCAGTGCCTTTTCTGAACTGATTACCGGGCTGATCAGCGGTCTGGTGGGATCCCGGGGGCGGCTGTCCGGTCTGAGCGGTGCATTTCCGGCCTCAGCCCGCTTTGTCAGTATCACCACAGAGCGGATTCTGGATCAGATGATTATTCCGTCCCTGCAGGGGGCTGACTGGTGTCTGGCCTGGCTGCGCCGGATGCAGCACGGGCACCTGCATCTCTACATCCTGTATGTCTTTGCCACCCTGTTTGTCCTGATGGTCTGGAGTCAGCCATGATGCCGAGCACTCTGTTTCATATTCTGCTGCTACTGGTGATGCCGCCGCTGTTGCTGGGGGTGATCAACAAGACCAAGGCCGCCTTTGCCGGGCGGGTGGGGGCACCCTATCTGCAGCCCTACTATGATCTGGCCAGGCTGTTTAGCAAAGGATCGGTCTTCAGCAGCACCACCACCTGGGTCTTCCGGGCCGGGCCGGTGGTGACCCTGGCTGCTACCCTGCTGGCTGCCCTGCTGGTGCCGCTGGGCAACCATCCGGCCATTATTTCGTTTAATGGCGATATGATCCTGTTCGCCTACCTGTTTGGTCTGGCCCGTTTCTTTACCACCAGTGCCGCCCTTGATACCGGCTCCCCCTTTGAAGGGATGGGGGCGGCCCGTGAAGTGACCTTTGCCTGCCTGGTGGAACCGACCCTGTTTTTTATTCTGATTACCCTGGCCCGGATGAGCAAGTCCCTCTCCCTGACGCCGATGCTGATCTATCCCTCACCAGCGGTATGGGTCAGTGCCGGAGCTTCCATGCTGCTGCTGGTGGGGGCGCTGTTTATTGCACTGTTGGCTGAGAACTGCCGGATACCGTTTGATGACCCCAACACCCACCTTGAGCTGACCATGATCCATGAGGTGATGGTGCTGGATCACAGCGGCCCTGCCTTTGGTCTGATCCTGTATGGCGCTGCCCTGAAACTGTTTGTGCTGGGTGCGGTTTTTGTCAATCTGGCCCTGCCGTTCAAGAGCGGTAACCTGCTGATTGACTGGGTGGCTTTTGTGGCAGCCATGTTGTTTCTGGCGGTGCTGATCGGTGTGGTGGAATCGGTTATGGCCCGTTTACGGCTGGTCAGGATTCCACAGCTGCTGGTGGCAGCCACGATCCTTTCCGCCTTTGCCATGTTGCTGATAGTGAGGTGACGCAGATGGTTTCTCTTGCCGATCAACTGCTGGTGCTGGTGATGCTGATCAATTTTATCATGCTGGGCTCCAGCCGG
>DAIQQT010000182.1:0-5873 GCA_036786685.1 Trichlorobacter sp. | reverse complement strand
CCTGATATCGGTATCTGTGTTGAGGTGGATTTTGCCACTGATCAGCCAGATGTTGAGCGGAAACATAATGGTGAAGTGGCCCTGGGCAAGGGGCCGATCCTGACCCGTGGAGCAAATATCAACCACGCCCTGTTTGAGCTGCTGTACGCCACAGCCCAGAAGGATAAGATCGCCGTACAACTAACTGCCAATCCCCGCGCAACCGGCACTGATGCCAATGTGATGCAGATTTCCCGGGGCGGGGTAGCCACTGCGCTGGTAAAACTGCCGTTACGGTATATGCACACACCGGTGGAGGTGGTGTCTTTGGGGGATCTGGAGCAGTCAGCCAAGCTGATTGTGGCGACCCTGAAACGGATTACCGACCGTGGAACGTTTGTACCGCAATAACCCCAGATAAAGTAAAAAAGCTCTTTATTCTTGACAAACTATCAGCATTCACTATATTACCTCATTTCTTAACCCTCCACAGCCAGAGGTACGTGCATGAAGGTCAGAACCGAACATATCAAGGAAACCGTTCGGGAGTATTCCTTCAATGAACCGCCAGAATTTTTTCCGGTTCTTGCTGAGATGGTGGCTGCTGGTGAGTGCCGTTTTACCGGTTCTGTGCAGGTTGCGTTAAAAGCCGGGCGTGAGCTTGATCACTATCGCGTTGAAGGAACCGTGTCAGTACCGGTTCAGCTGGACTGTTCCCGCTGTCTCTGCAGTTTTGACCGGACCGTGCATTCAGAGTTTACTATCTTCTTCAGGGAAGATAACACTGCAAGCCATGAAGAAGAGGATGAGGTTGAGCTTGGCGAACATGATCTGATTTCCACCTGTTTCAGCGGTGATGAAATCGATCTGATGCCTGAGATCGCTGAGCAGGTTGCTCTGGAGATTCCGCTCAAGCCACTTTGTTCAGAGAGCTGCAAAGGATTATGCCCGGTCTGCGGCCTTGATCTGAATACCGGCTCCTGCAACTGCATTATTGAGCAGAAACAATCTAAATTTGCCGCTTTAAAGGACTTCAAAGTCCGCCCATAAACAGTGGCCCTGGGCCACCAACAAAGGAGTATCAGCCATGGCAGTACCCAAGAAGAAAACATCTAAATCACGTAAGAATATGCGTCGGGCCCACGATTTTCTGACCGCCCCCAGTCTGTCGGTCTGCCCAGAGTGCAAATCCCCTAAAATGCCGCACCGCGCCTGCCCTTCCTGCGGAACCTACAAAGGCAAGGAAGTAGCCGGGGCTGCCAAGCAGGCCTAATCGGGCTTGACTTGCATGTCCATGAGAGTTGCCGTTGATGCCATGGGAGGTGACAACGCCCCAGCCATTGAGGTTAAGGGTGCTGTTGCTGCATCCCGTCAGTTTGGTATTCCGATTGTTCTGGTCGGGGATGAGGACCGTCTCCGCCAGGAACTTGATCGCCATGCAGCATCAGGGCTTGATATCACCATTCACCACGCCAGTGAGGTGGTGGGGATGCATGATTCTGCCTCTGATGCGGTACGTAAAAAGCGTAACTCATCGGTTCGTTTGGCCTTTGAACTGGTCAAGGATGGTCAGGCCTGTGCTGCGGTCAGTGCCGGTAACTCCGGCGCCACCATGGCTGCCGGTATGTTTGTCCTGAAGCGGATCAGCGGGATTGAACGGCCGGCAATAGCCCAGGTATTCCCAACCCTTGAGGGGAAAACCCTGGTGCTGGATGTGGGAGGCAATGTTGATTGCAAGGCTTCCCACCTGGTGCAGTTTGCCATTATGGGACAGGTCTATGCCAAGCATGCGCTGGGTATCCCTAATCCCCGTATCGGTCTGCTTTCCAATGGTGAAGAAGATTCCAAAGGTAATGAACTGACCCGTGAAACCAATGCAATTCTGCGTCAAACATCACTGAACTACGCCGGCTATGTTGAAGGTCGGGATATTTTCAAAGGTACGGTTGAGGTTGTGGTCTGCGATGGTTTTGTGGGAAACGTGGTGCTTAAGCTGTCCGAAGGACTGGCTGAGGCCACCGGCACCATGTTAAAGCGGGAAATAATGGGCGATATGATAGCCAAGATGGGTTATCTGTTCATGCGCGGCGCCTTTAATCGCTTTAAAAAGACCGTTGACTATGCTGAGTATGGCGGTGCACCGCTGATCGGTATTAACGGTGTTGGTATGATCTGCCATGGCGGTTCAAATGCCAAGGCGATCAAGAACGCCATCCGCTTTGCCCATGATTATGCAACCAGTGGCGTGACGCAGCGTATTGCCGAGAAGCTCTCTGAGAATTACGGGGCACTGTTTCCACGCACCAATCAATTGTAGGTTTCCTTCCATCTGTTATTTAAGTGCCGGAACCAGTCTCCCACAGTTCCGGTTGGGGGTCACATGCTGCGCGCCCGCATTACGGGAACCGGTTCTGCTGTTCCCGATAAGGTCCTTACCAATCATGACCTTGAAAAACTGGTTGATACCAATGATGAGTGGATCACCACCAGAACCGGTATCAAACAGCGTCGAATCGCTGCCGAGAACGAATATACTTCCACTTTTGCCACACTTGCAGCACGCCGGGCCCTTGAAATGGCCGGAGTCTCGCCTGAAGAACTTGACCTGATAATCCTGGGTACGGTCACCCCTGATTTCCCGTTTCCTGCCACTGCCTGCATTATCCAGCAAGAGCTTGGAGCTCATCGTTCTGCTGCGTTTGACCTGTCAGCCGCTTGCTCAGGTTTTATTTATGGCCTGAATATGGCTGAGGCGTACATCAAGAGTGGTATGGCACGCAAGGTGCTGGTGATGGGGGCAGAAGTATTAACCCGCATTGTTGACTTCACTGACCGTAATACCTGCATTCTGTTTGGAGACGGGGCAGGTGCTGTTGTTGTGGAAGCCGATACTGGAGAACAGGGGATACTTTCCAGCCATATCTTTACCAATGGCACTCACTGGGGCTTGCTGTACCAACCCGGTTGCGGAGGCAGAAATCCTGCTGTCGCTCCAAACACCTTTACCGACAAGCTCCATTATCTGAGAATGGAAGGCAATGAAGTTTTCAAACATGCGGTACGCGCCATGGGGGACGCTGCCGTTGCAGCACTTGAACACAACGCTGTCACAGCGGATGATGTCTCACTGCTGATTCCCCATCAAGCCAATCGCCGCATTATTGAGGCAACCGGTAAGCGGGTCGGTATTCCTGAAGAACGAATCTTCGTGAATCTCCACAAATATGGCAATACCTCTTCTGCCTCCATCCCCCTGGCTCTGGATGAGGCGAACCGTGAGGGGCGCCTTAAATCTGGAGATCTTGTCTTGCTGGATGCCTTTGGTGGCGGTTTTACCTATGGCTCGGTATTATTAAAGTGGTAGTCGCATAACGTTACAATAAAGGGTTATAAATTATGAGTAAAACAGCTTTTCTGTTTCCTGGTCAAGGTTCACAGTATGCCGGTATGGGTAAGGATCTGGCAGAAAACTTCCCCATCGCACGCCACACCTTTGAAGAAGCGGATGAGGCGCTTGGATTCAAGCTTTCAAAGCTCTGTTTTGATGGTCCTGAAGAGGATCTCAAGCTGACCTTCAATACCCAGCCTGCTATCTTGACGGCAAGTATTGCAGCGTTGAGGGTGGTTCAGCAGGAGACCGGCTTACAGGCTGATTGTGTTGCCGGTCACTCGCTGGGTGAATATTCCGCCCTGGTCTGCAGCGGAGCCCTGTCTCTGGCTGATGCAGCGAAAACTGTTCGTTCCCGTGGTACTTTTATGCAGGAGGCAGTACCGGTTGGTGTAGGGGCCATGGCTGCCATGCTTTCGATTGAAGCGGATGAACTGGCTGCCATCTGTGCTGAGGCAGCTCAAGGTGAAGTGGTTGCTCCGGCAAATTTTAACTCCCCCGGACAGATTGTGATTGCCGGGCATGCAACTGCAGTGAACCGCACCATTGAGCTTGCCAAGGCAAAAGGCTTTCGCAAGTCCATGCTGCTTCCGGTCAGCGCACCATTCCATTGTGCTTTAATGCAACCTGCGGCTGACCGGCTGAAAGAGGTGCTTGACTGCGTGCTGGTGCATCCGCTTTCCCTGCCGGTTATTACCAACGTTGAAGCTGCGGCTAATCAGGATGCCGGCCGGGTACGTGAACTGCTGGTGGCCCAGGTCTGCGCACCGGTCAAGTGGGAACAGTCGGTACACGCCATGATCAACCAGGGCGTAACCCGTTTTGTAGAGATCGGACCGGGCAAGGTGTTGACCGGTTTAGTCAAGCGGATCAACAAAGAGATGAGTCTGGTCAATATTGAAGACACTGCCGGTGTAAAAGCAGCTGCCTGATTCCTGTTTGTAAAGGAGGGGAGTACTCTATGCTTGATATCAATCAGATTATGAAAATATTGCCTCATCGTCATCCGTTCCTGATGGTGGATCGTATTCTCGAGCTTGAGGTGGGCAAGAAGATTGTCGGCCTGAAGAACGTCACCATCAATGAGCCGTTTTTTCCCGGCCATTTCCCGGGCCATCCGGTCATGCCGGGGGTTCTGATAATTGAGGCAATGGCACAGGTAGCAGGTATTCTGGCCTATCAATCGGATGAATCGGTTCGTGATAAGGTTACCTATTTTACCGGCATCGACAATGCCCGATTCCGTAAGCCGGTTATGCCGGGGGATCAGATCCGTTTTGAGATTGAGGCCACCGGCTGCAAACGCGGCATCTGGTTCTTTACTGCCAAGGCGTTGGTGGATGGCAAGGTCGTAACCGAAGCAGAACTGAAGGCAACCTTTGCAGATAAGCAATCCTGATAGTTATTTACGAGGAGACAGACTATGCCACAAGGAAAAGTAGCCGTTATTACCGGCGCATCACGGGGAATTGGTAAGAGTATCGCCTTTGCACTGGCTGCACAGGGTGCCACCATTGTTGCCATGGATATGGATCAGGCCGCCACTGATGCGACTGTTGCAGAGCTGCAGGCAACCGGCGCCAAGGCCCTTGCTGTGGTTGGTAACGTAACTGTTACCGCTGATGTTGAGCGGATGATTGATGCCGCTGTTGAGGCCTTTGGCCGGGTGGATATCCTGGTCAATAACGCCGGTATTACCCGTGACGGCCTGATTATGCGGATGAAGGACGAAGACTGGGATGCCGTACTGAGCGTCAACCTGAAAGGCGCCTTTGTCTGCACCCGTACCGCCTTCAAGGTGATGAGCAAGCAACGCTATGGCCGGATCATCAATATCGCCTCAATTGTGGGCCAGATGGGCAATGCCGGACAGGCCAACTACTGCGCCAGCAAGGCTGGTCTGATCGGCCTGACCAAGTCCAATGCCCGTGAAATGGCCAAGCGGAACGTGACCGTTAACGCCGTTGCTCCCGGCTTTATTGCCACTGCCATGACCGATGCGCTGTCCGATAAAGTGCGTGAAGAGCTGGCAGCCCAGATCCCTCTGGAACGGCTTGGTTCAGCCGATGATATTGCCAATGCAGTCGTCTTTTTGGCCTCAGAGGCATCCGGCTACATCACCGGCCATGTGTTGGCAGTTAATGGCGGCATGTATATGTAGTGCGATTTCAGCTGGTTGGATGTTGCTCCAATCTGCTGAAAAATTGCTTTGACATTTGTCGTTTCTGTTTGCTAAGAAGCAGAGACGTTTTCAAAAACAAAACCAGCAACGGTTTATATCACACGGAGGTGTACGATGTCTGATGTAGCGAAAAGAGTAAAAGAAATTATTGCCGAGCAGCTGGGAGTTGACGAGGCACAGGCTGTTTCCGAGGCATCTTTCATGGATGACCTGGGTGCCGACTCCCTCGACACCGTTGAGCTGGTTATGGCTCTTGAAGAGGAGTTCGACATCGAAATTCCAGATGAAGATGCTGAGAAGATCAAGACCGTTAAGGATGCTATT
>DAIQQT010000181.1:0-5909 GCA_036786685.1 Trichlorobacter sp. | reverse complement strand
GCATCCCCAGCAGATACTCCCGTGCCGCAGCAGACTGATCGCCCCCGGTCAGCGGCGGGTATGAGGCTGGATTATCCCGGTAAATCGCCTTTTGCAGGGCGCAGGTGTAGGATTTAGCAGACTGATTCTGCAGCTTCACTGCCGGGCAGCCGGTGTGGCAGATCTGCAGGTACTCCCAGGCCCGGCAGTCAGGATCAAGCCCCTGCAGCTGGTGCAGCAATCGGACCCGGCGGCTGCCTTCAGCCAGAATATCCTCCACCCTGTCAGTAAAGATGTTGCCGTACTGCAGCTGCTCCACCCCCTGACCCCGCACACAGGACCAGATCGCCCCATCGGACTGCAGCAGATAAAACCGCTCGCCACAGTTAAAGGCATTGGTGCAGTAGCTGGGCTTGAATTCATCAAACCAGTTCCGCCGCAGCCCTTCTTCCAGTTCAGTACCACTAAAGGCATCCTGCAGGGCATGGTACAGGGCCAGCTGTTCTGCTTCACTGGCCTGCTGCAGCCCAAGTTCAGGCTGCCCCCCGAACTTCTGGCAGTTCAGTTCTGACCCGAATCCGAACATGATGTTGAAGTTATTCATATCAAAACCCAGCTCACGGTGAATACTCCAGATATCGTCAATCAGAGCCGGGATATCCTGCAAATGCTGGTGGTAAAGGGTGGCTGAGATCTTCTTGCTGTGGGGATAGCGTGCCAGCAGACGCAGATTTTCAATCGTGCGGTTCAGCCATGAGCGGCCACGACGATCCGTGCGGTACCTGCCATGCAGGGATAGTGGTAGATCAATGCTGGCACTGATGGAAACCCGGTGCTGGTCAAACAGGTCATACAGTTTGTGGAAGTTAAACAGGTTGGTCTTTATGTGTGGGGCTGATTTGCGATAGCCCAGGGCATTCAGCTGGTCAAAGTGATCAAGATAATGGCGGTTGATGGTGGTAAACAGCTGATCCAGCACCTTTGCAGGCATGGTGGTGGCCTCACCGCCATGCAGCGAGACATTGAACGGCAGAACGCCAGCAGCCAGAAACCTCTGCAGCGCCTGCTGCAAGGTAGCCACTGCCCTGCCTGCATCCAGCTTCAGGGTGGTTGGATCGGTCTGGCTGCCCAGATAGCAGTAGCGACAGGAAAGGTTGCAGCAGAGGGTGGGCACATACAACAGGTGGATATGCCGGGAAAACTGCCGGATGGCAGGGCTATCTTCAGCCGATAATGTCAGGGGTTACTCCTGAAAGTCGTGCCAGAATTTTCTCGCAGGCCTTGTCAAACTTGGCGGTCTTATTGGCCTTGATCTTGAAATCCTTGCGGGCATTGGTAGGGAACTTTTCTGCCTCAACGGTCAACCGTTTACCCTTTTCTGAAAACAGGGTCAGCACCTGACGTTTCCGGTCCAGCTGCGCCTTGGCCACACTGCTGTAGTAGATAATCCCATCCCCCACAATCAGGTAGCGCGGGGCAATGATCAGGGTTTTACGCATCCCCAGCCGGATCAGATGGATGGCAATCCCCACCGGCAGCAGCAGCCCCAGCAAACACATGGGGCCGATATTCGCGGCACAGATAAAAGTAGCGATCAGGCTGGCGATTAACAACAGCACCACCCCCGCGTTGCTACCACCTTCTGCCTTGTATTTAAACGCTGCCGGTCCCTTGGTTTCCATGCTGCATAGAATACCGCTACTTCAGAAGATTGGCAAGCAGACCAATCATCCTATAAAAAGCATTTGTCCACGAAGAGCACGAAGAAACACCAAGAAAAACGGATTGTTTAAAACAAACCAGCAATCACCATTTGGGTGAAACGTTTGTTTTCTGTAACATCTTTAATCTTCGTGAAACTTCGTGTCCTTAGTGGATATGAACTGCCGTTTTCAGGATCAATACATTTATTGTTCAACAGCATAACATGCAATGTACACCCACATCACCACACACCAACCATAATCCGCACCTCAGATAACACAACACCAAATAAATCAAGCCAGTTATGCATAAAATTTAACTTGGCATCCTCCCTGCTAATCACAATAGCAATAACGACAAAGGAGGACGCCATGCATACACTGACCATACGACTGCTGATCGCCACGGTCCCACTGATTCTGTTGATGGGCATCATCACCCTGTCGGAGACCATCAAAAATCACCAGGGTAAAAGAGCCCTCAAAAAAGCTGCTGTCGGCGCACTGCGCGGCCTGGCCCAAGGGCACCATATAAAAATCTGACCGTCCTGAGGTGCGACCATGGATGTATTGTGCTATTATCTGCGGGTCCCCGGCTTATGGACATCACTGCGACACTACCTACGCGAGGTTTTTTCCATGTCAAAGCAGTCTCCCGGCTTATACGCCCTGAACGCCACCCAGTTTCTGGGCGCCATGAACGATAACATCCTGAAGCTGTTGATTGTCTTTTTCCTGATCCATCTGCAGGGACCGGAAAAGGCCGGGATTATCACCGCATCGGCAGGGGTTGCCTTTGTGCTGCCGTTTCTGATTTTCTCTGCTCCGGCAGGTGGGTTGGCGGACCGTTACAGCAAGGCGCGGGTCAGTGTCGGGGTCAAGCTGCTTGAGGTTGTGGTAACCCTGCTGGCGGTGCTGGCCTTTGCCAAAGGGATCGCCTGGCTGCTCTACCTGATCCTGTTCATGATGGCCACCCACAGCGCCTTCTTTGCCCCGGCCAAGTACGGCATCATCCCGGAACTGGCCCCCCGTGAGCAACTGTCACGGGCCAACGGCCTGATCGAATCATTCACCTTTCTGGCCATTATCTTTGGTACCGCCCTGGCCTCGGTGCTGACCCAGGCTGCATCAGGCCGCTTCTGGCTGGCTGCCTGTTTCTGCCTGCTGGTGGCAGTCATCGGCCTGTTCAGCTCCCTTCAACTGCCCAAGGTGGCAGCGGCTGCCCCTGACCGCCGCATTCGGATCTTTCCGGCAGAAATCTTCCGCACCCTGCAGCATGTCAAGCATGACCACTGGCTGATGCTGGCCATTATCGGCTCGGCCTGGTTCATGCTGGTGGGGGCCTTTACCCAGCTGAACCTGATCGGCTACGGCATCCAGCAACTGGGCCTGTCCGCCGACAACAGCAACTACCTGTTTCTGGCCTCTGCCCTGGGGATTGCCGGTGGTTCGCTGCTGGCAGCAAAACTGTCCGGCAAGGATGTGGAATTCGGCATCGTGCCGCTGGGCGCCATCGGCCTGACGGTTGCACCGATCCTGCTGCACAACGCCCCCCCCAACCTGCCCACGGTGCTGGCCATCATTGTCCTGTTCGGCATCAGCGCCGGCCTGTTCTCCCTGCCGCTGCAGACCTTTATCCAGATGCGCTCTGAACCGGCCATCCGGGGCGAGGTGCTGGCTGCCTCCAGCTTTGTCAACTGGGTGGGGATTCTGATTGCCGCCGGGCTGACCTATCTGTTCAGCGGGCCTATGCATATGACCGCTGCCCAGGGTTTCAGCGTTATGGGTCTGATCACGCTGCTGCTGACCCTGATCACCATCCGCTATCTGCCGGATTTCCTGCTGCGCTTTGTGGCCCTGGTGGTGATGAACCTGCTGTACAAGATTCGGGTAGATGGCAAGGACAATGTACCGCTGGATGGCCCGGCCCTGCTGGTGGCCAACCATGTTTCCTGGATTGATGCCCTGCTGCTGGTTGCCACCCAGACCCGCCGCATCCGTTTTGTCATGGATCGCACCATCTACGAAACACCGGCCCTGAATCCGCTCTTTAAACTGATGGGAGTGATTCCGGTCTCTGCCAAAGATGGTATTGCCGGGTTTAAGGAGTTTCTGCGCTCCACCAAACAGGTGCTGGATGAAGGCTACCTGGTCTGCATCTTTGCTGAAGGGGAGATCACCCGCCACGGCAGCCTGAACGCCTTCCGGCCCGGCTTTGCCAAAATCGCCCAGGCAACCGGGGTGCCGATCATTCCGGCCTACATCGGCGGCGCCTGGGGCAACATCTTCAGCTATGCCCGCAACCGCCAGATCTACCTGAACCGCTATCCCATGCATATCCTGTTCGGCACGCCGCTGGCTGCTGATCAGGCAACCCGGGCTCGCACTGCTGTAATGGAGCTGTCAGTGCTCTACTTTGAGGCCCGCAAGCACCAGCGCCTGCCGTTGGCTGATGCGTTTGTCCGCACTGCCCGCAGCAACTGGTCACACCCGGCGGTCAATGACACCACCGGTAAGAGCCTGACCTATGGCCAGCTGCTGACCGGTAGCCTGTTGGTTAAAAACCGGCTGCAGCCGCTACTGTCCGGCAAACAGGTGGGGATTCTGCTGCCCCCCTCAGTGGCTGGTTTTACCGCCAACATCGCCCTGACCCTGCTGGCTAAGGTGCCGGTTAACCTCAACTACACCGCCTCACGGGATGCCTTTGCCTCATCCCTGGAACAGGCAGAGATCAGCTGCGTGGTTACCTCGAAAAAAGTCTTGGAGAAACTGCCTGACCTGCCGATGCCGGAAAGCATCATCCTGCTGGAAGAGGTCATGCAAGGACTGGGATCGCTGGAAAAACTGAAGTCACTGGCCGCTGCCAAACTGGCTCCGTTGGCAACCCTGGTGGCTGGCAATCCGGCCCCGGATGACACCGCCACCATCATCTTCTCATCCGGCAGCACCGGCACTCCCAAAGGGGTCATGCTGTCGCACCACAACATCCTTTCCAACATCGAATCCCTGCGGGCCGTGTTCCAGCCCAACCAGAACGACCGGGTGGCTGCGGTGCTGCCGTTGTTCCATTCACTGGGCTTTACCGGCACCCTCTGGCTGCCGCTTCTGTCAGGCTTCTCCTCTGCCTGCCACAGCAACCCGCTGGAGGCGACACAAGTGGTCAAGCTGGTACGCAATGAAAAGGCCAGCATCCTGATCGCCACCCCCACCTTCCTGTCTGCCTACCTGCGCAAGGCAGATCCAGAGGATTTCAAATCCCTGCGTCTGGTGATTACCGGGGCTGAAAAGCTGAAGACAGAACTGGCCAATGCCTTTGAAGAGAAGTTTAACCTGCGTCCGCTTGAAGGGTACGGCGCAACCGAGCTGTCACCGGTTATCTCCCTGAACATCCCGGATGTGGAGATCGGCGGCATCCGCCAGAAAGGGCAACTGCCGGGCAGCGTGGGCAGGCCGATCCCCGGCGTGGCAGTACGGATCAGCGACCCTGAAAGTGGCGTATTGCTGGCTGATGGCAAGCCAGGCCTGATCGAGGTGGCTGGCCCGAACCTGATGACCGGCTACCTGGGCAAGCCGGACGAGACCGCCAAGGTGATCCGCAACGGCTGGTACAACACCGGCGACATCGGCTACATCAATGATGAAGGGTTTGTGGTGATCACCGACCGCTTGGCCCGTTTCAGCAAGATCGGCGGCGAGATGATCCCCCACGGTGCAGTGGAGGAACGGCTTCTGGCAGCACTGGCCAGCACAGATCTACTGCTGGCAGTAACCGCAGTACCGGATGAGAAAAAGGGGGAGCGGATCGCCGTGGTCTTTGACCAGACCCAACTGGATGAGGCCAAGGTTAAGCAGGCCATAGAACAGGCAGAACTGCCCAACCTCTGGAAACCGTCACTGCTGGTGGCAGCTGAGGCGATACCGCTGTTGGGCAGCGGCAAGCTGGATCTGAAGGGGTTGAAGAAGCTGGCAGAGATGGCGGCGTAAGGGCTTTAGCCAAGATTCGCAGCACGAAACGAAGAACCTATTTCTCGGACTATAGGCCACGATTATTCGGAATATGTGCTTATTTTTCTCGGATTATTAGTTTACTTTTCTCGGATTATTGCGTAGCGTCTTTGTGTGACGGAGGCACTAAAACATGATTAAACGCCATATCAAAGCACGCATACAAGAACTGCTGCATGACTTTCGGATTGTCTATCTTACCGGCCCCAGACAGGCAGGCAA
>DAIQQT010000180.1:0-5909 GCA_036786685.1 Trichlorobacter sp. | reverse complement strand
GTACGGATAGGCAGTTACAAACAATCAGTAAGTCAACGTTGGGACACTACTGAAAGAACATCAGAATTGCCGGCACCGGTTCTGCAGTGCCAACCAGGATCATTACCAATCAGGATATCGCTGCCCTGGGCGTACCGGTAAAGGCAGACTGGGTTGTTGAAAATCTTGGTATTCATCAACGCCACATTGCTGATCAGGAAAGCACCACCGATCTGGCCACCCAGGCCGCCCTTGCCGCCATTGAAAATGCAGGAATTGATAAGGAAGAGATCAGCCTGATCCTGCTGGCCACCATTACCCCGGATCGCAAGGCCCCTTCCACCGCCTGCCTGGTCAAACACCGGCTGGGCATCACCAACCTGGCTCCGGCCCTTGATATCTCCGCTGCCTGTTCCGGGTTCATGTACGGGCTGACCATTGCCGGCAACCTGATCCGTTCAGGTGCCCACAAAAATGCTTTGCTGATCTGTGCTGACCGGATGTCCAGCATTACCGACTGGTCACGCCGGGACTGCATCTTTTTCGGTGACGGCGCTGCAGCAGTGGTACTAACCAAGAGCAGCTATGAAAACAGCCTGTTTGAGGCAACCATCTTCTCAAACACCGAGTTCACCGATGGCGCCACGGTCTTTGAAGGGGACAGCGCCTTTACCATGGATGGCCATGCCGTGTACGAGGCTGCCTCCTCGGTGCTGCCAGGTTCGATTGTCTCGGTACTGCTGCGCTGCGGCCTGTCTGAAGAGGATATCACCTGGGTTATCCCCCACCAGCCCTCCATCAAGATCCTGAAAAAAATGGCGGAACAGCTGGGTATCCCGTTTGAAAAGGTCTGCCATAATATGGAGCGCTACGCCAACACCTCCGGGGTCTCGATTCCGCTGCTGCTGGATGAGGTGAACCGCTCCGGTAAATTAAAGAAGGATGACCTGGTCGCCTTTGCCGGTGTGGGGGCGGGTTGGACCTTCGGGGCAGCGATCTACCGCTGGCACTGATGACGGTTTCATTTTGCTGCTGACTGCTTGAAACATGTATTCTTTAGCAGGCAGGCAAACCTTGGAAACCCCTCCCGTCCTCCCCTTTTCAGGGGAGGTGCTAAACAAAGAGGCTTCCCCCCTGACAAGGGGGGATTGAGGGGGGGGTGGTTGACCGCTCCCAGCTCAACCAGCCAGGGCATCCAGAGCCGCAGCCCTGGTTTCGCAGATGGTCAAAAAGCCTGAGAAACCGGCTATTTTAAACAGGTCCTGTACCGGCGACACTACATTGCAAAGCACCAGTTTGCCGCCACGTCCTTCAAGCAGTTTCAGCAGCTTCAGCAGGCTGCGCAACCCGGCGCTGGTGATGTAGGGTACCTCAGCAAGATCAAGCAGATAACGGCTGATTTCCGGCTTGTCCTGTTCAGCAAACCAGGCATCAAAAAGCGGTGCTGCCGGTGAATCAAATCGTCCGTTCAACGTAATCATCCCAATGCCGTTTTGATAACTGATGGTCTGTTCCATATTTGTCTGCTCCCCCGTAATTATTCAACAACACCAGGACCGGCCCCGTAACCTTGCCGATCCAGAACCCGCTCAAAGGCCTCTACACAGACCGTATCCCAATGGCTACCGGAATCATGCTTCAATATCCCCAAAGCCGTTTCAGCTGACCGGGCCTTTTGATACGGGCGGTCAGTGGTCATGGCATCAAAACCGTCAGCAACAGCAATAATACGGGCTTCCAACGGTATCTGGTCCGACAGCAGTTTTTTGGGGTAGCCTTTGCCGTCCATCCGCTCATGGTGGGCCACAATAATGGCGGTCACCTCATCAAGAAACTCAAGACGGCTGAGAATCTCCGCCCCCATGCCGGGATGACTGAGAATCTCCTTAACCACGTCCGGTGGATTTTTGGCGCCATGATCCTGAAAGATCCGGTCTGAGCAGCCGATTTTGCCGATATCATGCAGCACCCCCGCCGTTCTGACCAGCTCCACCCGCTTTTCATCAAATCCCATCTCAAGCGCAATCTGCGCCGCAATCTCCGCCACCCGCTCTGCATGGCCGCGGGTATAGCTGTCACGTGCTTCCAGGGCCTGGGCCATGGCCGCAACCGTCTGCACGGTGTTGTGCTTGATCTGCGTGTTCAGCCGCTGCAGTTCGGCGACCAGCTGTTCCAGATGAAACTCCCGCGCCTCAACCTTCACCATCATCAACCCCATCGCCTCCGCAATGGTTCTGATCGGCTCAGGGGTGGTATCTGTGGTCAGCCCCATAATGTCATTTGAGTAGTCGCCTACGGCAATTCTGGCAATGATCTCCAGTAACTGTTGCAGTTCATGACTGTTATCATCCATGCGTTCCTCCTGCATCTGCCTGTTCTGGTTCAGGCATACCTGCGGTAATGACGAACAAGCTGCTGATATTCCTCCAACGTGTTCATACCTGACAGCACACCCTGATCAGCCAGATCCAGTTCATGCTGCGGATACCCGGCCAGTACCTTCCGCAGACCACCACTACCGTCATGACCAAGAATCGAATCACGCAACGCTGCGCCTATGAGCGGAGGATGGCCCCGTTTGCCGTCACAGCAGGGTATCAGACTGCAAGCCTCCCCCTGCCGGATGCAGTTCAGCATGGTTTGCAGGGTTTCGGGCCGCACCAGCGGCGTATCCACAGGATGCACAAAAAAGGCAGCCAGTTCAGGCTCAAGTTGTGCTGTTCCCAGCTTGATTGATGAGTACATCCCCTCTGCCGGTGCCGGATTCCGTACCAGCTCAACCGGCAGGGACAGCTGCTCAAGCGCAGCATGGTTCTGCCCGGTCACCACAATAATCCGCTCTACCCCTGCGGTAGCATAGCCTGCCACCACCAGCTCCAGTGCTGTTGTGTCGCCGAACGGCAGCAGCGCCTTGTCCCTCCCCATCCGGCTGGAAAAACCGGCAGCAAGGATAATGGCAGCGGTCTTCACCCTTTACTCCGCCTGAAGGCAATCATCTCAACCAAAATGCTTACCGCAATCTCTGCCGGAGTTTCCGCGCCAATGGCCAACCCCACCGGACAATGCACCCGTTGCAGATTGGCATTACTGAAACCATCAGCACGCAGTTGACGAAACAGCTCTTCCCGTTTGCGTTTGCTGCCCACCATGCCGATATACCCGGCATCGGTTGCCAGGGCCTGTTCCAGCACCACCTGGTCATGCTGGTGTCCATAGGTAACAATCAGCATCGAGGTGGCTGGTGTAATCTGTTGACAGTTCAGACAGCCCTTAAACCCTGCAACTAAAACAGTTTCAACAGGCACAGCAAAACGGTCTGAGCCAAGCAGCTCCGCCCGGTCATCCAGCACGCTGACCTTGAATCCTGCAAGTATGGCCATGGGGGCCAATGCCTGGGCAATATGCCCTGCCCCGCAGATCAGCAGCCCCGGAGCAGGCTGCAGGGGAATGCTGTAGCAATGTAGGGCTTCCACAGATGGCAGATCAATTGACCAGCAGGCCTGGCCGTTATCAGTCAAACCAACCAGCAGGTTGCAGCCCCTGCCCGCTTCCAGACCCGCTGCTGCTGCAGCAAAGACAGGGTTCGCTGCAGGAGAGAGCCGTACCAGCAGCAGGGTAAGGCTACCGCCACAGGGCATGCCATCCTGCTCCGGCAGTAACTGAAATGAACGGATAACACCATGACCGTCCTGCTGTAGCTGGCCCAGGCTGGCAACAACCTGCTGTTCTAGGCTGCCGCCCCCCACGGTGCCGCAGCAGCTGCCATCAGGGCGGAGCAACAGCATGGCCCCTACCCCACGGGGGGCAGAGCCGCGCCGCTCAATAATCAGGGCCAGTGCGCCTGCCCCGGTTGCAGCAACTTCGTTCAGTATCTGTAATACCTCAGACATTTCGGCTCCTTACCAGCATCACCAGCCCGGCTGCCAACACCAGCGCACCGGCTGCCGCACCAAACAGAAGCGGATACCCGCCCCGGGGCAGCAGCCAGCCACCAGCCAGCGGCCCCAGAAAAAAACCGCACTGCAGCATCAGCAGGCCAAGGTTCTGATTAAGCCCACGTGTTTCAGGCTGTGACAGATCAAAGATCAGGGCATTCAAGAGCGGCATCACCACCCCCCAGCCGATACCGCAGACCACCGCCAGCCCCAGCAGGATGGTAACATTGGCTGCAGCCAGGATCAAACCGGTGCCTGCTGCAGACAGCACTAGAAACACCATGTTCATGCGTCGCTTGTCAAAGTGGTCAAACAGGCTGCCCCCAAACAGGCGGACCAGCATCATCATCACGGTGGCAACCGTAAAAAACAGGCCGCTGTTACCCAGACCAGCTGCCTTTCCAAACCCTTTTAAATAGAAGAAGGTGGCAGCATACCCGGCATACAGCAGCACGGTGGCTGCAAACAGCAACAGCAGATTCCGGTCAGTCAGGCTGTTTTTGATCCCGGCAAAGGATGCGCCGATGGCTGGTTCCTGTTCCTGGGGAAAACGGGGCAGTAACCAGAGCAGCGCCCCTGCCAGCAAGGCCAGCAGGGCTGACCAACGGATCACCCCCCCCAGGGCTGCCGGAGCTATCTTAAACAGATCAAACAGGAGCGGCACCACAGCATAGGGGATCAGTCGAATCAACGAGATCCAGCCAAAGGCCTGGCCACTCATCTCGCGGGGAATACAGAGCACAAACAGCGGCATGATCGCTGCCACCACGCAGATAAACCCGGCCCCCTGCAGCAGACGGGCCAGCGTAAAGACAAACTCACTGCTGCAGGTTCCTTCCATGATCAGTGCAGCAGCAAGGATCAAGGCACCGGCCAGCAACCAGCGCCGGGCAGTACGGGCGGTAATCAGTGGGGTAATAAACGGCTGCACCATCAGGGCAGCCAGGGCATCAGCCCCCAGGATAAAACCGGCTGAGGCAGCAGGCATGCCCAGAGAGGTCAGGTATTCCTGCAGGGGGAAGAAGATGGCAACAATGGTTGAAACAGCCAGAAACTGGCTGCAGAGCAGCAGAAAGGGGCGGGTCAAGAGCGGGTTTGCCATCAGGCAACCAGCCTGAACAACAGGTTGCCTGCCACAGTCCGGCGATAGTCAGCAGTGGCACGGATATCGTCAATCGGCTGCACCGCCTGCTGCGCCAGGGCTGCTGCAGCCTGCAGGGTTGCTTCCGACAACGGCTTGCCGATCAGGACCGCTTCAGCCCCGGCACAACGCAGCACGGTCGGGCCAACACTGCCCCAGGCAAAACGGGCCTCAGTAACCGTATTGTCATCAGCCAGCCGCAGCATGGCTGCCAGTGATGCCACGGCAATGGCCAGGGATTTACGGCGGCCCACCTTTTCAAAACACTGGATGCTCCACTCCTGTGCAGGCGGCAGGATAATCCGGCTGATGATCTCCCCCGGCTGCAGCATGGTCCTGCGGGGACCAAAAATAAACTCGTCAATCGCCACAATCCGGCTGCCTGCTGCAGAACGCAGCTCAAGCCGGGCATCCAGCAGATACAGGGCTGGCAGGGAATCAGCAGCCGGTGAGGCGGTCACAATATTACCGCCGATGCTGGCCATATTCCTGATAGCCGGGCCACCCACCGTTGACGCTGCCTGGGTCAGCAGCGGATAACGCGCCTTCAGCAGAGGATTGCGCACGATGGAACCAAACGTGACAGCAGCGCCGATACTGACGCTGGTATCCGGCAGTTCATCAATCTCACACAGCTCATCAATCCGCTCCAGGCAGATGATTGGCCATGTATCCTGCGGCCCGTGACGCAGCGCCACTAAAAGATCCGTACCACCGGACATAATCCTGGCGTCCGGCTGCTGCTCCTGCACTGCGAACAGTTCTTCAAAGGTATGGGGAAAGAATAGCATGCTAAGTTTGAAGAGTGAGGTGTGAAGAGTGAAAGAAAACCTCTTCTGCCTCACGCTTTCCTT
>DAIQQT010000179.1:0-5937 GCA_036786685.1 Trichlorobacter sp. | reverse complement strand
CCGGTGATTGATCAGGACCGTAAGCCCCAGGGGGTTGTCTCCCTGCTCAAGCTGTCGGAAAAATATCTGGTTGCCGGCACTGACCGGCGGCGCGGGGTAGACAGCAGTCTGGCTGCCCTGGCCCGTTGTCTTGAGGCTACGGTGCTGTGTGGTACACCCTCTGATCAGGTGGAGCACCTGCACCTGTTTATCGGCGCCATGACCGAGGAGTCGTTCAGTAAGCGGATAGAGGGCTACGATCCGGCCAGTCTGTTGATTATGACCGGTGACCGCCCTTCGATCCAGCAATCAGCCATTGAATCCGGTGTGCGGCTGCTGGTGATCACCGGTGGCCTGCCAATGCGGGATGATCTGGTGGCCCTGGCCCGGGAGCGGGGTGTAACGATCTTTTCTACACCCCATGATACGGCTACCGCAGCATCTCTGGCCCGTCTCTCCACACCGCTGGCCTGCTTTGTGGACCAGAAGTTTGAGCGGATCGGCGTGATGGAATCGGTGGAACATCTGCGGCTGAAGCTGCTCCACTCCGGCGAACCGGCGGTGATTGCGGTGGAGGAGGATGGCAGCATTGCCGGAGTGGCCACCAAATCATCGCTGCTGACTCCGCTGCCCTATGCCCTGATCCTGGTTGATCATAATGAGCTGACCCAGGCGGTACCCGGTGCAGAATCTGTTGAAATTCTGGCGGTGATTGACCACCACAAGCTGGGCAACCCCCCCACCAATCAGCCGATTACGTTTATGGCAGCACCGGTGGGCAGCACCTGCTCCATTGTGGCCTCGTTGTATCGTGAGCGGGGGATGGAGCCGGAACAGCAGATCGCCGCCCTGCTGCTGGCCGGGATCATGTCTGATACGGTCATCCTCAAGTCACCCACCACCACCACCCGTGACAGAGAACTGGTGGCCTGGCTGGAGCCGATTGCAGGGCTTGAACATGCCGCCTTTGGCAAGGATATCTTTGCCTCCTGCAGCGGTTTTTCTGCCCATGCAACCCTTGAAAAAGCGGTGCGGGCCGACTTTAAACAGTTTGCAGCCGGCGATACCCTGTTCGGGGTTGGTCAGGTTGAGGTGGTGGGGTTTGATGAGTTCTATGAGCTGAAGGAACAGCTGTGGGACGTATTACGTCAGGTAAAACAGGCTGACAAGCTTGACCTGGCCGGTTTAATGGTTACTGACATCTACAGTGAGACCACCCTTTTTCTGGCAGAGGGCAAGAATGAGCTGGCCCATTTGATGGGCTACCCCCAGGTGGAACCGCACCTGTATGAGCTGAAAGGGGTTATGTCCCGCAAGAAGCAGATGGTGCCGCATCTGTTAAAAGTGTTAGGTGCGCTTTAGGAGCCAGTTTATCGTTCAGCAACGAGGTATTCGCTGCTAATAACCTCATAATGGTTGCAGTGGGTGCGCATCTTCCAGGCATGTGTGCCGGTCCGGGCAATGGTCCAGGCCGGCAAAAGAATCCCGTCTTTTCCCTCCAGCAACGCCCGCACATTGTCTTTGCCTCTTCCCGGATAGGGTCCGCTTGTGGTTCCGCCCAGCCAGCGTTCTTCCGGTGCAGCGGTTGTAGACCATGAAAACGGGTCGGCAAACAGGAAAGAGGCGTTCCGGGGGGCTGCTACCCGGTTCATTTCAAACAGATGGGCCAGCGGGTAGCTGACACGATCCAGCAGGTTCAGTGAGGCGATCTGGTCAAAGCTGTTGGCGCTGAATGGCAGACGCAGTGCATCAGCAATCACAAACTCAACATTATCAGTGCGCCATGATGCAGGCAGGGACAGGTGAAATCGTTCAATCAGGTTTCCTTCCAGGGGCAGGGTAAAATCAAGTTCACGCTTCAGTGCAAGACTACGGGCGGTCTTGATAAAACCGTGGGAAAGATCACACCCCACTGCCAGGTTGCAGCGGCTGGCCATTTCAAAGGTGATCCTGCCCACTGAACAGCCGGCATCAAAGCCTGTTGTTGCAGCCCTGGACAGGCAGTCCGCCCACTGGATAGCGGTACCATCAATCACTGTATCCCCTAAAAGGTCGCCGTAATGGCTCCAGAGGTAGCGGGCAGTCATTCCTTTTTCTTCATAGCGCCATTGTGCGCCGGCAGGGCTGCTGTCTGGATCTGGCAGCAGGTGGGCAATCCCTTCCTTGATGGGAAAGCGTTTCTTGCACTTTGTGCAACTCAGGGTGCCGCTGATAATATCATCGGCGGCTTCACGTTCAGCTGCCAGGGTTAAGGGGTATTCTCCGGGCAGACAGGCGGGGCAGATCAGGTACGGGAGCAGGAATCGTTTCATGGTGAATGTGGTGGTAATCCTTGAACAAGAGTACTAGGGAGTGGTTGATTGGCAAAGTATACTGCAGGCATCTTTCAGAAGGCAACAAAGGATGACGCTGTAACCGGCTTTCTGTTTGACAGCCTGCCGGTCTAACTGGTACTCTCGCTGACATTACACGCTGTTCCAGGAAGATCACGAGTTTCATAGTACTTGTAGCCCCGGACAAATCGATTCCGGGGCTTTTTTCTTGAGCACCACAGAAAGAAGGACGTAGATGCCGTTTCAACAATTCAGTTTTCACCCCAAGGTCGTGGCAGGAATCAACGCCCTTGGCTACACCACCCCCACACCGATCCAGGCACAGGCCATACCCAAGATCATGGCAGGCCATGACCTGATGGGGTTGGCCCAGACCGGTACCGGCAAGACCGCCGCCTTTGCCCTGCCGATCCTGCACCGTCTGATGCAGGGGCCGCGCAAGCAGGTGCGCGCCCTGGTGATCGCCCCGACCCGTGAGTTGGCCGAGCAGATCAATGACGCCCTGCTGGAACTTGGCCAGCAGACCCGCCTGAAAAGCATTACGGTCTACGGTGGCGTCAACGTCAATCCGCAGATAGAGAAGCTTAAAAACGGGGTAGAGATTGTCGTGGCCTGTCCCGGCCGTCTGCTGGATCATATCAATCAGGGCACCATTGACCTGACCAATCTTGAACTGCTGGTGCTGGACGAGGCAGACCAGATGTTTGATATGGGCTTTCTGCCGGACATCCGCAGGATTCTGAAGCATCTGCCTGCCCAGCGGCAGACCATGCTGTTTTCCGCCACCATGCCGACTGAGATCCGCGGTCTGGCCCGTGAGATCCTGCGCGATCCGGCCACGGTGCAGGTGGATAACGTTGCTCCGGCAGCCACGGTCAGCCATGCGCTCTATCCGGTGGCCCAGCATCTGAAAACGCCGCTGCTGATGCAGTTGCTGAAGCATACCGATACTGATTCGGTGCTGATCTTTACCCGCACCAAGCACCGCGCCAAGCGGGTAGGGGAACAGCTGGAAAAGGCCGGTTATACCGCAGCCTCACTGCAGGGAAATCTTTCCCAGAACCGGCGTCAGGCTGCCATGGACGGCTTCCGTAACGGCACCTACCAGATTCTGGTGGCAACCGACATCGCTGCACGGGGGATTGATGTGTCACAGGTCTCTCACGTGATCAACTACGATATCCCGGACACCAGCGAAGCCTATATCCACCGCATCGGCCGCACCGGTCGGGCTGCCAGAAACGGCGATGCCTTTACCATGATAACTGACGAAGATACCGTCATGGTTAAAGCGATTGAGCGCACCCTGGGGACTGCCATTGAACGCCGCACCGTGGATGGTTTTGATTACACCGTACCTGCCCCGCGCAAGGATGATGAGTTTGCCCGGCCACCACGTCCGCCCCGGAACCAGCCCAAGTCAAAGAAACCAGCGCCAAAACCGGCAGCAGGACAGGGTGCAGCACCAGCCCGCCCTGAGCACAAACCAGCCGGAGCCAAGCCTGCGCCAGCCGGTGGTGCACGACATCCGCAGCGGTCACACCGTCCGCGCTAATATTCTATTGGAGTTTGCTAAATGGTTCACCTGTCCAACATCACCAAACAACACGGCTCGCAGGTTCTGTTCTGCGATGCCTCATTCCAGATCCTGCCCGGTTCCCGCACCGGTCTGGTGGGCCCCAACGGCGCCGGCAAGACCACTATCTTCCGGATCATCACCGGTGAGGAAGAACCGGACAGCGGTGACATGACCTGTGCCAAGCGGACCACCATCGGCTACTTTTCTCAGGATGTGGGTGATATGTCCGGCAGATCCGCACTGGAAGAGGTGATGGCCGGATCAGCCGAGACCATGCGTCTGGCCGGTGAGCTGAAGCAGATGGAGGCCGCTATGTGTGAGCCCCAGTCTGATGATGAGATGGCAGCACTTTTGGAGCGCTACGGTGTAGCCCAGGAGGAGTTCGAGCACCGCGGCGGCTATGACCTGGACACCCGTGCCCAGACCGTGCTGACCGGCCTGGGGATCGGGCCGGACCGTTTCAATCATCCGGTGGAGTCGTTCTCCGGCGGCTGGAAGATGCGGATTGCCCTGGCCAAGATCCTGACCTTGAAGCCGGATGTACTGCTGCTGGATGAGCCAACCAACCACCTGGATGTGGAGTCGATTGTCTGGCTGGAGGAATGGCTGGCCGACACCTTTGACGGCGCCCTGCTGATGACCAGCCACGACCGTGACTTTATGAACCGGATCGTGACCCGCATTGTGGAGGTGGCCAACAAGACCGTCACCACCTACGGCGGCAACTATGATTTCTACGAAAAAGAGCGTGAGATCAGGCATGAACAGCTGCTGGCCAGCCACAAGCGCCAGCAGGAGATGCTGGCCAAGGAAGAGGAGTTCATCGCCCGCTTTGCTGCCCGCGCCTCCCATGCTGCCCAGGTCCAGTCACGGGTCAAGAAGATTGAGAAGATCGAGCGGATCGAGATTCCGGCTGAAGAGCGGACCGTCCGTTTTGAGTTCAGCGAGCCCCCCCGCAGCGGTGATGATGTGGTGGCTATGGATGGTCTGGCCAAGGAATGGCCCTTGCCTGACGGCGGTGTCAAGCCGGTCTTTTCAGGGGTCAGCGGTATTATCAAGCGTCAGAGCAAGATTGCGGTGGTGGGAGTGAATGGTGCCGGTAAATCCACCTTCCTGAAGGTGCTGGCCGGGCAGACCGAACCCAGCAGCGGCACGGTCAGTCTGGGGGCCAATGTGGAACTGGGCTATTTCAGCCAGCACGCCATGGAGGTTCTTGATCCGAAAAAGAGCATCTTTGAGACGGTGCAGGATACGCTCCCGCTGGCCAATCGCGGGGTGATCATGAACCTGCTGGGGGCCTTCCTGTTCTCCGGCGATGCCGTTGATAAGAAGATTGAAAACCTCTCCGGTGGCGAAAAAAGCCGGGTGGTGCTGGCCACCCTGCTGGCCCGGCCAATCAATTTCCTGATCCTTGACGAACCCACCAACCACCTGGATATCCGTTCACGGGAGATGCTGCTGAATGCTCTGCAGAACTTCACCGGCACTGTTATGCTGGTCAGCCACGACCGGCACTTCCTGCGCTGCCTGGTTGATCGGGTGATTGAGGTTGACCATGGTGAGATGCGAACCTATGAAGGGAATTACGAATACTATCTGGAGAAGTCACACCACTTTGCTCACTAACGATAAAGCCCGCTTTCGCGGGCTTTTCGATTTCTTAAGCTGGCAGCAGAAATTTTCCCACATAGTTTTTGGAGAACTGGTAGGCGGTACGGCCGCAGCGTTTGCTTTTCTCCTGTGACCACTGGATCGCTTCACGCTCCAGCTCCTTGGTCCAGGGGATCTCCACCTTACGGTCACGGGCTTCGCGGCCAATGCTGAGCCGGACCGCATCAATGTAGCGATCCTGTGAAAAGGCATAAAAGGCAACCCAGAGTCCGAAACGGTCAGACAAGGAGACCTTTTCTTCCATTGCCTCACTCTGCTGCAGTTCTCCCCGTACAAACTTACCGCCTATATGGTCAGACTCATACTCCGGCAGCAGATGGCGGCGGTTGGAGGTGACGTAGATCAACACGTTCTCCGGTGGTGAGTAGACCGAGC
>DAIQQT010000178.1:0-5938 GCA_036786685.1 Trichlorobacter sp. | reverse complement strand
GCAGCGCCTGCAGGGTGCGGTCTGCTGCGGCTCCCAGTTTGTATTCCATCCTGCTGGCATGGCGTTTGTAGCCGGCCTTGAAGCTCTCTTCCCGATCCCACTGCATCCGCACCCAGCGTCCGCCTGCGTGTTGTGCTGCCAGCCCCAGCAGGCACTGTACGGTGGCGCCGTCCTTGCCGCCAAAACCGCCCCCCAGCGAAGGGGCAACAATCCTGATCTTGCCCCAGGGGATACCCAGGGCATGGCTGATCTCAAAGCGGTCACGGAACGGGGATTGGGTGGAGACCTCCATCAGCAGGCCGCCATCCTCCTCCATGCGGGCCAGACCGCTTTCGGTCTCCAGAAAGGCGTGGGCCTGTACCGGCGTGCTGAAGCTGCCTTCAACCACCACGCTACAGCCTGCAAAGCCATCCAGACCAGTGCCTTTGCAGATGCTGGCCTGGGCCAGCAGGTTGCCGGGCTTGTCTTCATGGATCAGCGGTGCATCCGGTGCCAGGGCGCTATCCAGATCAAAGAGACCGGGCAGCGGTTCAAGCTGCAGCTGTACTGCAGCAATGCCGCGCTGCAGCGCCTCTTTGGTCTCTGCCAGCACCAGGGCCAGCGGATCACCAATGTAGCGCACCATCTCATCGCACAGCACCGGCATATCTTTGTGAATGATCCCCTGGCGGTTGCTGGCACTAACATCAGCAGCGGTCAGTACCTTGACCACACCGGGCAGTGCTGCTGCAGCCGTGGTATCAATGCTGATGATCCGCCCGCAGGCCAGGTTGGAGCGGACCGCACCGGCCCAGAGGCAGTCTTGCGGGTACAGGTCAGCAGCGTACCGTTCTGTGCCGGCTGCCTTGGCAGCGGCATCGCCGCGGGGTGTACTGGTTCCGATGGTCAGGGGGGTGGCAGGTTGCATGCTGTTCCTCAGGGACGTTGCTGGTACTGGTTGGTGATGAATCCCAGTAAGGTCTGGGCTACCGGGGAAACCGCAACCACCCGCTCCGGATCAAAGACCACATTGTTCAGGTACTGCAGCTTGAGCAGGTCGCCGTTGCGCAGTTCCGGGATAACCCCGGCAAACAGGTAGCCCCGACTTGCCAGACGGCCAGCCAGACAGGCAGCTGCCGGGTCGGACAGCTCCAGGTTCAGGTAGATCGCTTCAACCTTTTTCTCGCACAGTTCACGGGTGTGCTGCAGGATAATGGCATCGGCATCAGAGCCGATACGCTGCAAATCGATGATGGCATCATTAAAGGCATCATGCCGGACCTGAATCTCAAGCTGCGTATCCCGGCCGGATGCACCATCGTACTGATCGCTTACCCGCAGCTCCCGGTCCAGGCTGTTTTCAGCATAGACCTGCTGCAGCAGATCCGCATACACCGCAGGTGCATAGACGACCCGCGCCGGTTCCTGGTTCAGGCGGGCATAGAACAGGATCAGGGATTGACGCTGGCCCATCACTTCATTGCCGATCTTTTTAAAGGCCACGTTTTCAGAGACATAGGCAAGCAGCATCCCGGTTTCATGGGCCCCCAGCGACAGGTTGCCCTGCTGGGTATAGGGGTGAATGGTAACCGCTTCGCTGAAGATGCCATACAGCCCCTTCTGACGGCCATAGGCAAACAGAAACTGCTTCATCTCCTTGAACAGGCTCTTGCCCCGGCAACGGGGGTCCACCATGGCAGCGCCGCTTTCCGCCACCCTGGCGTCCGGACTGTCATAGAACAGACTTAAGGCCCCCACAATCCGGTTGTCCGGCGTTACTGCCACGCAGGTTTCCATCAGCCCCAGCTCAATCCGTTCTTGAATCCGCTCCGGAAAATAGAAGTCACTGACATAGGTGTAGCCGTAGCTGCGATAGGCCAGTTGCGCCAGGGCCAGGGTTTCACTCGCCTGCAGCAGACGGAAGCTGACCGCTACGCCATCCATATCTTCCTGATCCGGCTGGCCTGCAGCAGCCTCTGTCTGTTGATCCATCTCTGCGGCAATGTTTTCAGCAGGCAGGAGCTTGATCAGTTCAAGCCGCTTGCCTTCCTTGCCCTTGTTGACAAAGACCAGTTCATCCACCAGTTGCCGGATCAGGGTCAGGTTCAGGGAAAGGGCCTCGTTGGCCTCCAGATAGGCCAGATCAAGGGGCAACCCTTTATCCTCAATGGCGATCACGAACTGGCCTGGCCGGTATTCAAGCAGCACCGTTATCTCGCCTGCATCATCCCGGTCAAAGGAGGTATGCAGCAGGCTCATGAACGCCTCCTCCACCACCAGTTCAAGACGGCGCACCGCTGCATCATCCAGCCTGAAACAGCGGGCAAAGGCCCCTACCCAGGCCTGCACCGGCCAGAGGGACTCCTTGGAGGCCGGTACCGTGGTAACGGCGATCCTGCCCGGTCGAAAGATTGGTTTATCCGACATGGCGTTCCTCGATAACCCGTTTGATTTTGCCGGTACGGGGGTTACGTGGCAGTTCGCCCGGCGTCAGCACCGTGACCATTGGCCGGGCGATGATTCCTGACACAAGGTTTGAAGCGATAACCGGCTTTTCCTTCAGAATCGTATCCATTAGCTGTTGGGCCAGCTCCTGCTTCCCTGCCTCAGTCAGTGGTTCCAGTGACTCTACCCGCACTTCCAGCAGATCCAGGCCGTCCTGTGACTTTCCATGCAGGGCAAAGTTCTGGCTGAGCCCTGCCACCTCGGCAACACAGGTGGCAATGGCATCAATGGAGACATTGTCTGCGCCGATCACCACCACCTCATCGGAACGGCCCAGCAGTTCAAACCTGCGGGTGGTGCGGCCACAGGGGCAGTCACCGCTGATGATCCGCCCGCGATCCCCCACGTTGTAACGGATTACCGGCATCAGGGTCCGGTCAATATTGGTCAGGATGATGTTGCCTGCTTCGCCGTCAGGCAGCAGTTGCTGTGTCTCTGGATCAACAATCTCCAGAATATGCAGTTCTTCGTTGAGATGATGAATCGACCCGGTACAGCAGGGGCATTGGTAACCGGCCACCCCGGTATCGTTGATGGCGTATGAGGCAGAACAGATCAGCTCTGTCTTAAGCACTGAAGCAACGTACTGCCTGGTGGCCTCCGGCATATGCTCGCCACCGTAGCCGATCTTGCGGATGGTCAGGTCAGTGATGTTGTTTTTTTCAACATACTGGGCAATACCCACCAGAACCGAGGGGATCGACACCGCACCATCAACCTTGAAGGATCTGAGGAAGGAGATGATATTTTCAATCGGGATATGGCCACCGATCGGCAGGATATGGGCGCCGATCTGCTCCAGGGCCATGTTCATGCTGACAAAGGAGGCCCACATATTGCCGGCAAAAAACAGGTTTGCCACCACATCTCCCTCATTGAACAGGCCAAGGGCCAGCCCTTTGGCAATACCTCTGGCATTGCGGCGGGTCTCTTCCATGGTGCGGTAGACAAACTTCGGCTTGCCGGTGGTGCCGCCGCTGGAAAACGAGATTGAGTTACCCAGCGGGCCGGTCAGCAGGCCTTCACCGTACGGTGGCAGATGCGATCTGAAGTTGTCCGGTTCAAGAATTTCAAGGGAAGACAGTTCTGACAGCTCCCGTAGCGGCTGTGATGGCAGCCGATCCCGGTAGAATGGAGAGTTCTGGCGGGCAACCGACAGTACATGGTTCAGCCGGGCAAGGGTAATTGCCTCCCGTGTTGCTGTATCAGCAAAATCAAAGGGATCATCAAACTTGCGCTGATGCCCGATGGAGACCCAGCGCACCAGTTCCGACAGCCCACGGGTACCGTCATGGGGGGTGCCATGCTTGCGTTTGTGCATCCAGCCCAGTTCGGTGATCCGGTCGGCACCAAGCCCCACCAGACGGTTTGAAAGCTCAAACAGACGCTTGCTGTCTGCCAGCAGGCCAACGGACTGAATAAACTTGCCCTGTTCCGTAAGGGAATCATACAGTTCCTGATCATTGTTGATCGTAATCACGTAGGCGGTGCGGTGCTGACAGGAGACGGTGAAGCGGGGGTTCTTTTCCAGAATGATGGTCCAGCTTTGATCGTTGATGGCGGGGATGATCAGCTCTGAATTCCCCAATGCCTGCTCAACCCTGGCCAGTTCACGGGTGCGGGTGATCTCGGTCTGCTCGTTAAGATCGATTTTGGGAAAGGGGTATTCCACTGCCAGACGTTCAAACGCCTTTTGCAGGGCATTGCTAAAACGCCGCGCCTCCTCCTCACCCTGGATAAAGACCGAATGGGGCGACGAACAGGCTGCCTGTTCCCACATGGTAAAATCCTTGGCAACCTGATAGGCGACCTGATCGTGGTCAGCGGCTGCCAGGGCATCTCGGTCCAGCACCACCAGCGAGTATTTCGGCCCGTACTCCACCTCTTTGGTGTGCAGGCCACGCCCCTGGCGGTAGATCTCCACCACTTCCTTACCGCCATAGACAATCACCACATCAGACTGTTCCTTGACAACCTGTTCCACCGCCTTGTCTCCCCCCTTGAAGGGGACCAGCGCCAGGTAGGGATAGATCACCGCCTCCGGGTCACACTCCATCAACAGCTTGGCAAACAACAGCGGAAAGACCGGGTCAAAGGAGGACATCTTGAGGATATTGACGTTCTTGGTCATAATCCCCTGCACCAGCGTATCAACCGCACTGACAAACACGTTTCCTGCAGAGACGTGGGAGACCACCCCCTGGGGCATGGCCCGTACAAAACCGCGAAACCGGTCATGCCAGGTAAAGGTGTCAATGTAGGCCACGTCATCAATATCTACGGCCAGCCGCGTGATCAGGTTGTCAAACTTGAGGATCTCGCAGATCGCCCCCAGCCCGGCAGCGATCATCTCAGGCGAGAAGCTGATCTGGGCCGGCATGATTGCCATTACCTGCTGTCTGACCGGATCATCTGGATCAGCCAGGCGCTGCCCAACCTGATCCAGCACCGTGGCCAGTTTAACCACCGGTGTTTCCCGCATCAGGGCAACCTTTGATTGTGCGGTCTTCAGTATCTCCTGCATGATGTCGGCGTTGATCTCGCTCGACTCGACAAATTCGCCAAAATTGAACCACGTTACCATTTCGGTCTCCCTATCCCCACTACACGGAATATCTGAGCTAGAGTTGTGAACATCTAAAACCAACCCCCCTCAATCCCCCCTTGTCAGGGGGGAAGCCTTTAAGCCTCCCCTGATAAGGGGAGGTTTGGAGGGGTTTTGTGCGAAAGGTGCTAGAGTTTAATCAGTTGCGACGCAGAAATCGCGCAACCGGCATGCTTGGTTACCCCGGCACGACCACGCAGCATGATGTAGCTGCCCGGTATGCCGCAGGGACAGTTGCTACCGATGGCACCCAGGTCAGTGCTTAACACCGAGATGGCAGGAGCGCTCCTGATAAAACTGGTCTGCAGCTTCAGCAGGCCGCTTGCTCCCTCGGGCAGCACCTGCATACTGCCGGGATCAATGGCTGCCACATTGGCAAAGATCGGCACATGATAGTGACGGTGGCTGCAGCTCATGTACGGCACCCCATGCTCCACCATGCCGTAGAAGTCGCGGATCCGCCCCGGCTGAATGCCAAGGATATCGTGTACCAGCTCAGCATATCCCTCAAAGCTGACGGTCTCACCCTTGTGGGATTTCCAGCCGCCACCGGTGATCAGCAGGCTTTCCGCTGGAAACTGCAGCCGTATTCCCCGTTTTTTCATCTCCTGCAGGGTTACAAAACTGAAGGCCAGAAACCCCACCACCCGCAGCGGCAGGCCGGTCTGGGCAAAGCGCACCAGGGTTGCAATCGCCTGTTCCAGCTCAAAGGTCGGCTCACCGCTCGCTCCCTGCTGCAAGGCAAAGTACTTTTCTGCTGCAGGCGCAAAGGTGGTGTAGGTATTAAAGGTATGGGCCGCCCCGCGCTGGTCTGCGGCAGTGGCGGAAGGGGGTATTCGGCGCTGCGCG
>DAIQQT010000177.1:2791-5938 GCA_036786685.1 Trichlorobacter sp. | reverse complement strand
TGCCTGTACCGCCTTGCTCACCAGGGCATCCTGCTTGGTCCCCTTGGGCATGGGACGGTACTCGAAACGGCTCAGCAGCTCGCCATGCTGCTCCTCCACCGGCAGCAGCTCTTCTTCGTACTCCTCACCCTCATCATCAACCATCAGGCGGGTCTGCTGTTCCAGCAGCACAAAGCAACGTTCCTTGTCGTTATCCTTGCGGTTGTCCTTGGCAGTATCGGCTGCAACCAGACGGAAATTGACGGTGCGGCCATCGGCCAGCTTGAAGCTGTAGTTGGCAAAGGTTTCACCGCTCTTGGTGTAGTACTGGTCCTTGTTGGCCCAGTGCAGCACCACCTCTTCACCGGCGTAGGGGATGGCGTAGGTGTCACCCTTGTAGCGACGCTGGCTAATGAAGTCGCCCTTGTCGTAGTAGCGGGAGAAAAAAGTCAGCAGGTGAGAAAATACCGCATTTTCATGGTCAGCCGCACCCGTGCCCTGTTCAGCGATCCGTTGCCGCAGTTCCTGCACCTTAGGGACATTATCTGCTGGCACTCCAAGTGCTTCAGCTCCCTTGATCGCATCGGCCAGCTCTTTCTTGAGTTGCTCCAGGTTGGCAGTACCGGCTTGGGCAAGGGATTCCTGCACCCGTGCCTTGAGGCGGTTGTCCAGGTAGTCGTTGATCTCGCTGGCCCGTGCTCCGATGATCCGGTAGATGCCGAAGTCCAGCTCAGGCCGGTCAATCTGGAATATCTCCCGCAGCTTGGCGGTCAGGTCGTCATATTTGCTCATACTGTCAAGCTCCTCCGGTTAGACCACTGTCCAGCCAATGGTGAACAGCCGCTCCCGTGTTGTTTTCTGTGTCATCTGTTGTTCCAGCCGGGCAATCAGGGCATCACGCCTTTCGATGATCTGGTCCTCGACGTCGAAGATCCGCTGCCGCTGCTTGCGTTGTTTCTTCTCCAATTCCACAATCTGCTTCTGCAGCTCCACCTGCTCGGTGGTGGTTGCCGCCTGCCGTGCCTGACGGTTCAGCAGCTTCAACCTGGCCTTGGTCTCTTTCAGCTCTTTTTCAGAGGCAAGCACCAGGTCGTCGGCCCATTTCTCCAGCTTTTCCCGCTCTTCCTGGAAATGGCGATTACTGGTCTCCAACGCCCTGGCAATGGTTGCCGCTGCATGGCGTTCGGTTTCAGCCGCAAGCTGCCGGGTCGCGGCCTTCAGATCGGTTGGCTGGCTTATCTCTGCCCTGCACTGGAACAGCTTCTCGCACTGCTCATGGTCAAGGGGGGTGCCGTCAGCACGGAATGCGCTGAACAGCAGATGTTCTTCAGTATCAAAGGATGTGATCGTGAGCCGCTCCAACGCCAGGACGCCGGTCTGCCCCTTGAGCACCTCTACCATCGCAATCTTGGTGGGGTGACTGCTGATATCAAAACAAAGCACAGCTAGCGGGGTTGCCTGCTGTAAGGCGCTGTCCAGCACGTATTCGCCCAGCGGGTGGGAGAGGCGGTAGAGGAAGGCGCCTTCAATGTTGTGGCGATTTTTGCTGATAAGATGATAGCGGCCCTGTGGAACGGCTGTAGGAGGGGTCTTCAGGTCGAACGCCAGCTCTTCGTCATCAAAAAGGGCCTGCTGATTGAGCACGATTTTCGTGACGGCCCAGAATAACCCGCTGAAGCGGTCAAGCTGATGACGGGTCTGGTCCAGCCTCACCTTTAAGCGGGAGTGGACATCCTCATCAAAATGCTCCAGCAGTGTCTGCCGGGTTTCACTCATGCGGTTGGCAATGGCCTGCTCCATCGCGGTCTGTAGCGCGGCAAAGGCAGTCTCAATCTCTCCGGTGCTGCGGCACTCCTGGTAGATGTTCAGGATACGGCGTTCAAAATCAACGCCGGTCTCAATGCTGCCCAACACCTCGTCCGATGCGCCAAAGACACCGGAGAACAGGTTGAACTTCTCGGTCAGCAGCTCGTATACCCGGCGGTCGGCATCGTTGCGCTCATTGAGGAAGTTGATTACCACCACGTCATGCTTCTGGCCGTAACGGTGACAACGTCCGATCCGCTGCTCGATCCGTTGCGGGTTCCAGGGCAGGTCGTAGTTGATGACCAGGGAGCAGAACTGCAGGTTGACACCCTCTGCCGCTGCTTCGGTGGCCAGCATGATCTCGGCTTTGTCCCGGAAATACTCAATCATGGCAGTCCGGCGGTCGGCAGTTCTGGAACCGCTGACCCGTCCGGTACTCGCATTGTCTTTAAGCCACTGTTCAAAGATGGCGTTGCTGTCAGAATCGGTGTTGCTGCCGTTGAAAAGCACGATCCGTCCGGCAAAACCGTTAGCCTCAAGGAAGGTCTTCAGGTAGTCCTGTGTGCGACGGCTTTCAGTGAAGATCAGCGCCTTGCGGCAAGCCCCCATCTTCTCCATCTCATCAAAGCCGATCTCAAGCGCGGTGCAGAGGGTACAGGTCTTGGTATCGACACTGATCTGTCGCGCCTGGGCGATGAAGCCATCCAGCTCGGCAATTTCAGCATCAAGCTGCGTGCGGTCGATGGCCTGCTGCTGTTGCTCTTCCTGGAGGCTGTCTTCAGTGTCTGCAGCCTCGGTTTCCTGCTCTTCTTCCAGGAAATCATCCCCCAGCTCATCCCCTTCAACCAGCTTCTCTAGCAGGTTTTCCGGTTCGGGCAGCCCGGCGCGCAGCGTCTCAAGGCGCTGTTTGATGGTTTCCAGGGTGCCCGCTACGGCTTGTGTAGAGGAGGCCAGCAGCTTGCGTACAATCAGGGTGGTAAGGGTGCGCTGACGGTCGGGGATGGCGTAGGTATCTGCGCGTTGCAGGAAGTTAGATATGGCTTCGTAGAGCGACTGTTCCTGATCTGATGGTCGGAATGGGCGGGTAATGGCACGACGTTCGGTGTAGCGGATGTATTCCAGCACCTGCGAGCGCAGGGTACGTTTGGCAAAACCGGCCAGCCGCCGTTTGAGCGCATCCAGGTCGGCAGTACTGCCGGTGTACTGCTCACGGAATGACGGTAGATCGCCAAAGATCTGCTCATCAATCAAGGTGGACAGTCCGTATAGCTCCAGCAGCGAGTTCTGCAACGGGGTGGCGGTGAGCAGCAGTTTCTTGCGATCCTCCAGCGCCCAACGGATTCCTTGCCCCATACGGTTGCT
>DAIQQT010000177.1:0-2691 GCA_036786685.1 Trichlorobacter sp. | reverse complement strand
GCCTCGATCTGGTGGGGATTCAGATCAACCGAGGCATCGAACAGCGACATAGAGAGCTGATCTATGTCACCTGAGCCGGAGCGTCGCCGCAACTCGGCAGCGTAATATTTGGCATGGTAGGGGGTGGACATTGTCTGGTGTGTCTCTGGCCAAAGGATGACCACAGATACCACAGATTGTTTGCTTTAACCAATCTAAAGTATGCGCATAATATTAATCCAGGGTAGGTGTTTATGAAAAGTGCCTCGGAGTATCTTCTCGCTAAACGAGGCATTTATGGCAAAGATACGAACAAGCAAGGAAATTGGCAGCAGGCTGAAAGATCTACGGCTACAAGCGGGGCTTAGTCAGGAAAAACTGTCTGAGATGGTAGGTATTTCTACGTATCAGTTGCAGAAGTATGAGTCAGGTCAGAATATGATGAATACTGAGAAACTACAGCTTGTTGCTGCTGCTCTCTCCATTCAGGTTCAGGATTTGTTTGTTACAAATAACGACACATTGCCTCTGGCTGTCTCTGAAAAACTGCTGCTTGACTCCTACCGGGCGATCCCCAATCGTGAAATACAGGAATCCATCCTTAAAATTACTACTAACGCGACCAGAAACGGCTAAGCTAAAACAGCAGCAGAAGACTTCGGAATTACAGTATATTTAATCTTCGCAAGTCCCTTTTCTACCATCCTCTCTACTTGGCACGCATCGCACAAGTTACACGAAAGAAAAAGAGACCGGCTGCTTTTAACTGCCGGGCTGCTGCTGATCTGGCTGTCGTTCCAAGAAAAAGACATAACCGCTTGACAACTAACAATAGACCAGATATGTTCACAAAAAAATGAACAAATGGATTGTGGGATGGATGCAGAAATTATAGACCGATTTGTGGAATCATGGGGCACAATGGGTTCGCTCTGGGGGGTAAACACCTCGGTAGCGCGCATACATGGCCTGCTGATCGCCTCTGATCAGTCCTGGTGTCTGGATGACATTGCACAGCGTTTGTCCATCAGTAAGAGCAACGTCAGTATGTCGTTGAAAGAGCTGCGGAGCTGGAATGTTATCCGTAAGGTGTACAAGCCGGGTGATCGGCGAGAATTCTATGTCTGCGAACCGGACGCCTGGAAGATGCTGTTTAACATCATGCGGGAGCGGAAGCGCCGCGAATTTGATCCGCTGACCGATCATATTCGGGAGACGCTGGAACGTGCAGAGGCAGCACCGGATGGTATTGCCCTTGATCGCCTGAAGCAGATGGAGCAGATGCTGGCTACGTTTGATTCCCTTGCCAACAAGCTGTTGGGCAGTGAAACCCAGGCGCGGGCGATTATCGGATTCTTCATGAACAAGATCTAGCGACAAGGTTTGCCGATGTCGGGGTGTGAGGTATGGCACCCATTTTTTTCATCCAATTGTTCAATAAATTCTGAACAAACAAAACCAAGCAGGGGGGAGCAGCTATGAAACAAAGTGAACTGCATGTTGTCACCGGGGCATTTGGTTATTCAGGAAAGTACATTGCAAAGAGGCTGCTTGAGCAAGGCCATCGCGTGCGCACCATCACCAGTAAGCAACCGGTGCATGATCCGTTTCAGGGGCTGGTTGAACATCACCCGCTCGCCTTTGCCAATCACAGCCAGCTGGTTGCTTCATTGCGCGGTGCAACGGTGCTCTACAATACCTACTGGGTGCGTTTTAATCATGCCAACTTCAAGCATGCTGAGGCGGTAGACAATACGATCAGATTGTTTAAGGCTGCCAAAGAAGCCGGAGTGCAGCGGGTGGTGCATGTCAGCATCACCAATCCGTCTGAAGAATCAACTCTGGAATATTTTCATGGCAAGGCGGTTCTGGAGCGGGCATTACAGGAGTCAGGCATGTCCTACGCTATTCTGCGTCCCACGGTGTTGTTTGGTAAAGAGGATATCCTGATTAACAACATTGCCTGGGCGCTGCGGAAACTGCCGGTGGTGGGGGTTTTTGGCGATGGTTCATACCGCCTGCAGCCGATCTACGTTGATGATCTTGCGCAGCTGGCAGTTGAACAGGGAGCAGTAACAGAGAGCAGGGTTATCAATGCCATTGGTCCCGAGATCTTCAGTTACCGCGAACTGGTGGCAACCATTGGCAACATCATTGGCAAGCAGCGACCGATTATCTCTGTTTCACCGCAATTGGGTTATCTGGCCTGTTCAGTGATCGGTAAACTGGTTGGAGATGTCTTTATTACCCGTGAGGAGATAGAAGGACTGATGGCTGATCTGCTGTACGTGGACGCACCACCGACCGGCACCACCCGCCTGACCGACTGGGCGCGTAAACATGCAGCCACGTTGGGCGCAGCATACGCCAGTGAGCTTGGACGACGCAGGTAGCTACAACCGTTACTCGCTGAACAGATCCAGGTTTTTCAGCGATGCAAAGGGTTGATTGCCGAAACTGTCTCTGGCCGGTTTCGGTTTTTCCTGTGCAGCAGGCGCAGCCGGTTCCGGTACTGCCTCAGCCAGTGGTTCAGACAGTGCAACCATCTCCTCTTCCCCCTCATCCTCCATGCCGTTGCCGGTAAAGAAGTAAAGGTTATAGAGCCGGTGGTGGCTGGTCCAGCGGTTGCCCTGGGCAGTTTCCCTGGCAATGTGGGAACGGATGCCGTTGATCTTTGAATCCATGTCGTCCAGATAGTGCAGGATGGTGGCC
>DAIQQT010000176.1:0-5945 GCA_036786685.1 Trichlorobacter sp. | reverse complement strand
GCGTGGCGCTTCATCTTTAGCCTGATCTCATCAGAGCTGTACCGTCCTTCAATCAACTCAGTATAGGCTGGCAGATACGGGCCGCCCTTCCATGTGTCGTTGATATCCCGTGAATCCAGTCCATGGGTCTGTTTGATATGACGTGATGAGGTAAATTGACGGGATTGCTGTGGATCATAGGGCAACCAGCCCAGATCTGGAAAATAGACCTCCAGCCAGGCGTGTCCTCCCTGCCCCATACTCTGTACAATGGAATTTTTTGCATCAATGGGCACCTTCCAGGTATCTTTCAGGGTTATACCCCCTACAATCCGGGCAGGGATGCCAACACTGCGCAGCAGGGCAATGGAAAGGTGGGCAAAGTTCTGACAGTTGCCGCTTTTGGTCGAGAGGGTATAGGCAGCATCATACTGGGGCGGGTTAAAGGTGTACTTGATATTGTCAGTAACCCAGTTGATGATGGCAGACACTGCTTCATACTGACTTTTAGCGTCATTGGTCAGTTGGCGGGCAAGTGTCTTGATTTCAGAATTTCCCTGAACCATCTCAGTATGCTGCAGATAGAGGGATTCTTTTGAGGCAAGATTACCCAGCGGAAATCCTGTCTTGCTTGCCATATCTGACAGTTGGGTATGCAGATTGGCGGTATACTGCAGGTTGACCCGGATGTCCTGGCTGACATTGTTCCAGCTTACCCGCTGGAATCTGTTGCCAAAACGATCAGTTTCAACGGTTGAACTGGTTGGCTGGGGAGACAGGGCAAGATCAAGACCGTCAACCCTCTGGCTGACGGTCTTGGTTGTAAAGGTGGCAGGCAGGGCGAACTTGAATGAGAAGCTGGAAACTGTTCCTTTATTGACTGAAAACTCCATTGATTGACGCATGGCGATTGCGCCATCAAGGTTGCCCTCAAGAACCAGGGTCTTGGCAGAAACTGCCAGAGAGATCATAAAGACACTGCAGACCACTATACAGGTTGTCAGTAACGATTTTCGCATAGCCCCCCCTGTTTTTTTCAGAGTCCCTATTCCCACTCAATGGTTGCCGGTGGTTTCTGACTTATATCATAGACCACCCGGTTAACCCCTTTGACCTCATTGATGATCCGGGAAGAAATGCTTCCCATTACCTCATAGGGCAGTTTAACCCAGTCAGCGGTCATACCATCCAACGAATTTACGGCACGTAGGGCAATGGTGTAATCATAGGTCCGGGCATCGCCCATGACGCCAACGGAACGCACCGGCAGCAGCACGGCAAAGGACTGCCAGATCTCACGATAAAGTCCGGCCTTGCGGATTTCATCCAGCACAATCGCGTCCGATTCCCGCAGAATTTCCAAACGATCTGCCGTAATCTCGCCAATACAGCGGATTGCCAGGCCAGGACCGGGGAATGGTTGACGATGGATCACCTCATCCGGCAGGCCCAGCTCTTTACCCAGCAGCCGGACCTCATCCTTGAACAGCTCCCGTACCGGCTCAATCAGCTTCATCTTCATCCGGTCCGGCAGGCCCCCCACATTGTGGTGGCTTTTAATAACTGCTGACGGACCTTTGGTTGAAACTGACTCGATCACATCAGGATACAGCGTTCCTTGAGCCAGCCAGTCTACTGTTCCAATCTTCTTTGCCTCATCCTCAAAAAGATAGATAAACTCGTTGCCGATGATCTTCCGCTTCTTTTCAGGATCAGTGACCCCTTTGAGTTTATCAAGAAAACGATCAGATGCTTCAACATAATCAAGGTTTATCTTGAAATGACGGGTAAAGAGGTTAACGACTTTTTCAGCCTCACCTTTGCGCAACAGCCCGTTATTCACAAAGATACACTGCAGCTGGTCACCAATCGCCTTATGCAGTAATACTGCAACCACTGATGAATCCACGCCACCGGACAGGGCACAGATAACCTTACCGTTGCCCACTTTTTCGCGAATAGAGGCAATTTCTGTTTCAATGAAGTTAGCCATGGTCCAGATCGGCTGGCAGCCGCAGACCGTAAAGACAAAGTTACCCAGAATCTCTGCACCTTTAGGGGTGTGGACGACTTCAGGATGGAACTGCACGGCATACAGACGACGTTTTTCATCCTTCATGGCAGCTGCCGGGGTATTGTCAGTGTGTGCGATGGCGCAGAAACCTTTGGGCATCTGTTCAATCTTATCACCATGGGACATCCAGACCTCTTCTTTTCCGGCCAGACCGGAAAAGAGATCCGTCGTATCATCTATGTTCATGGCGGCACGACCAAACTCACGTTTGTCGGAACGCTCCACCTTACCGCCCAGTTGGCTGGTCATCAGCTGCATACCGTAGCAGATACCCAGTACCGGAACGCCCAGTTCATAGACACCGGCATCTGAGTGGGGCGCTTCAGCATCATAGACACTGCTGGGGCCGCCGGAGAGAATAATCCCCTGTGGAGCAAAGGCCTTAATCTTCTCAAGTCCCATATTATAAGGATGGATCTCGCAGTAGACCGACTGCTCACGGATACGGCGGGCAATCAGCTGGGTAACCTGGGAACCAAAGTCGAGAATCAGAATTTTCTGGCTGTGAATATCAGTAGAACTCATACAGTATCTATCCTTAGCTTGCCCGGTAGTTCGGGGCCTCTTTGGTAATGGTTACATCGTGTACGTGTGATTCTTTCAGACCGGCTCCGGTAATACGGATAAAACGGCCATTGTCTTGTAATTCCTTGATCGTGGCACTACCGGTGTAGCCCATACCGGATCGCAGGCCACCGATCAGCTGATGGATATTGGCTGACAGCGGTCCGCGCAGCGGGACCATCCCTTCAATTCCTTCCGGTACCAGCTTGACATCATCCCCTACATCAGACTGGAAGTAACGATCCTTACTACCTTCCTTCATGGCGCCAATGGAGCCCATGCCGCGGTAGCTCTTATAGGTCCGGCCCTGATACAGAACCGTATCACCAGGAGATTCTTCAGTACCGGCAAACAAAGAACCGATCATGATCACGTCGGCCCCAGCGGTAACCGCTTTAGGCAGATCACCTGAAAACTTGATCCCGCCATCGGCAATAACCGGCACCCCGTGTTGATGGGCAACACGGGCGCACTCCATAATGGCAGTAATCTGTGGAACCCCTACCCCGGCAACAACCCGGGTGGTACAGATGGAGCCGGGTCCGATTCCCACCTTTATACCGTCAGCACCAGCCTTGATCAAGGCTGCAGCAGCATCTGCAGTGGCAATATTACCAGCAATAATCTCGACACCCGGGAAAGTGGACTTGGCGCGAATAACCGCATCAATTACCCCTTGGGAGTGACCATGGGCTGTGTCAATTACGATTACGTCGGCTCCGGCTTTTAAGAGAGCCTCCATACGGGCTTCCATCTCGGCAGTGGGACCAACCGCAGCACCTACCCGTAGACGTCCCAGGCTGTCTTTACAGGAATTGGGATATTTTTTAACCTTCTCAATATCTTTAATGGTGATCAATCCCTTCAGGAAACGGGCATCATCGACAACCAGCAGCTTTTCAACCCTGGTGTGCTTCAGGTGTTCCTTGGCCTGCTCCAGTGTGGTGCCCACCGGAACCGTTACCAGATTACGCTTGGTCATACGCGCTGAGATCGGCAGGTCATAATCAGTTTCAAAACGCAGGTCGCGGTTGGTCAGAATTCCAACCAGTTTGCCATTGGCTTTGGTAATTGGCACGCCGGAGATACGGTATCTGGACATCATCTCCAGCGCTTCGCGAATCTTCTGGGTTGGACGCATGGTTATCGGGTCAACGATCATGCCGGATTCGCTTTTTTTGACCTTGTCAACCTCTTGGGCCTGGGCTTCAATGGAGAAATTCTTGTGGATAATGCCGATACCGCCTTCGCGGGCCATGGCAATGGCAGCGCGGGATTCGGTAACCGTATCCATGGCCGCACTGACCAGTGGTATATTAAGTGGGATGTTGCGGGAAAGTCGTGTGGACAGGTTTACATCTCGGGGCAGAACAAGGGAATGGGCCGGAACAAGCAGCACATCATCAAACGTCAGTCCTTCTGGCAGGTTTTCGAGCGGCATGGCTTCGCTACCTCGCGGTGATAAATTTTACCGACGTTAGTACAGCAGCGCAGTGAAGTCAAGAATGTCTACGGTATAATTATCATCTGGCAGAAAAACAGTTTGTAATTCAAGTCTGTTAAGAAACACTTGAAAGGTTTGCTTCGTTTGCCTGTTTGCGGGATCGCTTGTCTTGATACATTGCCATATCTGCCGCCTTGATTGCATCCTGAAGCCGTGAAGGAAAAATGGTTGTTGCGCTACCCAGAGAAAACTGGACCTTCAGGCCGTATTCTGACAGATGCGGGGTCTCATCAACTATCTGACGGGCCCGTTCCATAATGGTTGCAAGCAGCTCCTCCCCTACCCCTTTCAGGATAACCGCAAACTCATCACCGCCAATTCTGGCTATGACATCACCAGCCCTGAATATTTCCCGCAGCAGATCTGCAGCAGCTCGAATCAAACCATCACCTGCATCATGGCCAAGGCTGTCATTAACCTCTTTCAGTCCGTCAAGATCAGCAATCACTATGGAGAGTGGTGCAGACCTGCCCTTCTCAAGCTGTTCAATCTCTGCCTCAAAAAATGCCCGGTTATACAGCTTGGTCATTTCATCATGGGTACTCAGATAGTGCAGACGGTCTTCCATTTCGCGGCGCTTGGTAACATCACGGGCAACATGGACTGCACCAGCAAGATTGCCATCTGCGTCAAAGGTTGGATTGACCGAAACATGAAAATAGCAATTCAATTTAGGAATAAAGACTTCTGCTTCGTGGGGCTTGCCATCTTTTAACAAGAGGCTGTGGGGACAGCACTCGGGCGGATGACTGGCTCCGTGCAGGTGCTGGAAACAGGGGCCGACAAGACTGCCCGATCCTGATTCGCCGATATTCATCCGTTCTTTAGCTGCTTTATTGGCATGCACCAACTGGTGAGAGGTATCCAGCACGGTCACCATGTCAGGAATGGTGTCAAAGGTTTCCTGCCACTGGACATTCGCCAACTCCAGTGACTTCCGGGCATAGCGGCGTTCTTCTTCCAGCTTGAGGCGTCCCATAAAACTGCCCAGGCCCCGCGCTGCTGTCATGACCATTGAGGTTTCCGCATCAGACCAGGGACGTTCACGCTTCATGTCGCAGAGGCAGGCAAATCCCCATAGATTACCCTCTTCAAAAATAGGGGTCAGCAACAGGGAGCGCACATGCATGGCATCCAGAATATAGCGTTCTTCAGCAGGAAACGCTGAGCGGGGACCGGAGATCGGCTTACCCTGGGAAAGGATGGCGTACCAGCGATCAAGACAGGGCAGTTCCGGCAGATCCGGTTCAGCACCATCCAGAAAACGCAATACCATTTCACCGCCAGCAAAGCCACTGATCAGTAGTAGATCCCGCTCATTTGGCAGTAATTCCTGGTAACGGTAGAGAAAAATCTTGTCAGCCCGCGCCGCCTTTGCCATTTCCTGCAGGGCAAAATCAACCGCATCCTGATTGGCATCTGCTGACAAGAGATACTGTATTGCCATGTTAACGCCTGATAACAGACGGGACTGTTGATTAGCCTGGCGGCGGGCCCGTAACAGAAGTGCCTGTTGTTGCAGGTTGCTAAAAAGCTTCTGAATATTCAGTGGTTTAGTCAGGTATCCCTCTAGCTGGAGATTTATGGCCTGCAGCAGATGGTCTGAACTGTCATGGGAGGAGATAATGATAACGGGTACTGAAGGACGTTCAAGTTTGATTTGTCGGGCCAGATCCAGGCCGGTCATGGCGGGCATAGAGATATCTGTCAGAACCAGATCCGGCATTTTCTTTCTGAACAGATCAAGGGCCACACGACCGTTTTCTGCAGTGTATAGTTCACCACAGACCGGTGATAGCATTCGGGAAATGTGGGTGCGTACAC
>DAIQQT010000175.1:0-5982 GCA_036786685.1 Trichlorobacter sp. | reverse complement strand
ACGGTGGCCCCTCCGCAGGAACTGCAGTTGACGCTCCTGACCTTTTCAAAGAATCAGACCATGGCTCGCAAGTTTATGGAGTACGCAGCAGGCCCCCAGGGGCAGGCGATTTTTCGTCGCTATGGTTTTATCACCGTTTCAAAGGCCGGGCGCTGATCTGACATGAAATTTGATCCCACACAACCAGTTGCAATGATCAGCTCTGCCTCCCGGGCCAGCCGCCTGCTGCTGTTGCTGATGGGGCTGTTTCTGATCGGCTTTACGGCATTGATCTCGGTTAATGTCGTGATTGGCCGCTTGGTGGATGAGCTGGAACACCGGGGGCGGAACGAACAGATCCGCCTGTTTGTCGGGGAAGTGCTGGTTGACGACATCAAAGGGATGGAACTTGATTTTAACCGGATGGTCGCCTCGGTCAGCACCTCGGAACAGGGGCGTTTGCGGGCTGGAATCAAAGAAAAAACCCTCAAGCTGGAGCATGATCTGTTGGTGCTGAAGGATGGCGGACGGGTTGAGCGGACTATTGATCTGAATATCGAAGGGGTTGATAACCTGAACGAGCAGGTCACCTACACACCCCGTCCCGATGACCCCCATAACATGCTTGAGCTGATTGAGATCGGTCCCCACCTGGACAAGGTGCGGGAAAAGGCTGATGAGCTGGCCCAGCTTCTGGCCAGACGGGAACAGGCCCGGGAATCAGCAAATGCGCTGCAGTTGATGAAGATTGAAGAAGAGCTGAATCTTTTTTACAAGCATGTCCCCTCACTGTTTATCCGTCTGAACGAGAATGCCAACCGGCTCTATTATGAAAGCAATACCCGGATCAGTCTGCTGAAAGAAGAACTCTCCTCCCGACGTGAATTTTACAAGAATATTCAGGTGGGGCTGGGCGGCGGTATTGTGCTGCTGGTGATGGTCAGTGGTATTCTGTTGGCCCGTCAGCTGGCGACGGTCAACATTCAGTTGATGAAGTCCAGTGAAGAGATGCGGATCGCCAAGGAGCAGGCAGAGGCCAGCAGTCGCGCCAAGAGTGAATTTCTGGCCAATATGAGTCATGAGATCCGTACACCGATGAACGGTATTCTGGGAATGACCGAGCTGCTGATGGATACTGAACTGAATACGCAACAGTACGATTACCTTAAGTCAGTCAAGATATCAGCCGCGAATCTAATGGATATTATTAATGATATCCTTGATTTTTCAAAGATTGAGATGGGCAGGCTGGAAACCGAGACGGTTCCCTTTATGCTGCGCAGTATGCTGGGACAGACCCTGCGTACCCTGGCGGTGCGGGCAGGCCAGAAGGGGCTGGAACTGGTCTTTCAGGTTGATCCAGAGGTGCCGGATAACCTGCTGGGTGATCCGGGGCGGTTGCGGCAGGTGCTGCTGAATCTGTCCGGTAATGCGGTTAAGTTTACGGAACAGGGTGAGATTGAGCTGCAGGTGTCAAAGCAGCAGGAACTGCCGGGTGGAGATCTCCTGCTTCGTTTTGAAGTGAAAGATAACGGTATCGGGATTAGTCCTGAACACCTGCAGCGGATCTTTGCCCCCTTTGAACAGGCTGACCTATCCACCACCAAAAAGTATGGTGGCACCGGTATAGGACTGAATATATGACGTCGACTGGTGCAACGGAAGGGTGGGGAGATCGGTGTGGCGCGCAACGTGGGCCAGGGCAGCAGCTTCTGGTTTACCATCCGTTGCGGGGTGCAGAAAACGATCCAGCACGAAGCGCAACAGCCTGATACGCTGCAGGGTATTGTTACGCTGGTGGTGGATGACATTGCCATTAACCGCCAGTTGCTGGCGGGGTTTGCAAAACGCTGGGGGATGGAGGTCCTTACGGCAGCAAATGCTGAAGAAGCACTGCAGATCTTGGCTGCAGCCCTGTCAGATCATCCGGTACAGCTGGTGCTGTCTGATGTGCAGATGCCGGATATTGACGGGTGGGTGCTGGCAGAACAGATCAGAGATGATGCCCGCTACAATGACCTGAAACTGGTGCTGCTGCCAAGTGCCGGTAAGCGGGGAGATGCCCAGCGTTGCCGCCAGCTGAGGGTCAACGGCTACCTGACCAAGCCGGTCATCCACAGTGAGCTGTACGATGCCTTGAAGGCGATCATACATGGCAACGAACAGCCCGGTAGCGGCCCGGTTACCCGGCATCAGGTGCGGGAGGCCCAGCGTCGCTGCTCGATTCTGCTGGTTGATGATGTTGAGATTAACCGTGAGCTGGCAAAGATCATGCTTGAGAAGCTGGGGCATCAGGTGGAACTGGCCACTAATGGGCAGGAGGCCCTGGACAAGGTGCGTGGGGGCTGTTTTGATCTGGTCTTTATGGATATCCAGATGCCGGTTATGGATGGATTTGAGGCAACCAGTGAAATCCGTTCCTATGAGCTGGCTCATCAGCGTCAACCATTACCGATCATAGCCATGACCGCCTATGCGTTGCAGGGTGATAAAGAACGCTGTCTTGCCTCTGGCATGGATGAGTATATTGCCAAGCCCATTAAAGAAGATGATTTGCGAACCGCTTTGGAGCGCTTCGTTACAGGACAGGTTCAGCAGGAGCAGCCTGTCTCTGCCACTGCTGAACCATCTGTTGTTGAGGCAGCACCAGAGCAGCCCCGGCAGCCGGTTTTTGATCGTCAGGCCCTGTTAAGCCGTCTGGGGGGGAATGAGGCGTTAATCCAGAAGTTTGTGACCATGTTTTTTGACAGTGCCGATGAACACCTGGAACTGCTACAGCAGGCTGCTGAAACAGGTGACACCGATCAGCTGCGGGCCAAGGCCCATGCCATAAAAGGGTCAGCCGGTAATGTGGGGGCCTGTGCCCTGTCTGCAGCTGCAGCAGAACTTGAAAAGGCGGCTCGAGAAGGGCTGACAGATGAGTATGCGCAGCGAATGGATGAGCTTGAGAAACAGTTTAAGCTGTTTCGTACAGAGTCAGGAGGTAGGCGATGAAGCGTTTCAGCGTGACGCTGTGGTTTGTTGTCGTATCAATGATTGTTCTTGCTCAAGGGGCGCAGGCATCACAGTCCAAACCCACGCTGTTGATTTATTGCGGCACTACCATGCTGCGGCCGATGCAGGATATCGCGAAGATTTTTGAACAGCGTGAAGGGGTAAAAGTCAGTTTTGTACAGGGGGGCTCTGCTGATCTGTACAAGAGCGCAGCCAAAAGTCGTCTGGGTGATCTCTATCTGCCAGGTGAGGCCTCTTTCCGCCATAACAACCTGAAGGATGGCCTGTTGGGTGAATATCGTTTGGTGGGGTACAATCGGCTGGCTCTGATGGTGCAGAAGGGCAATCCCAAAAAGGTTCAGCCGGATCCTCGCCAGCTGCTGCGTAAAGATTTGCACATTCTGTTGAGTGGTAGCGACACCTGTAGCTCTGGTCTGGCTAGCAAGCGGTTGTTCACGGAGATGGGAATCTACAACACCCTGTTAAAGAAGGCGGTTATGGTGCTGCCTGATTCACGGGCTATTGCCTCTTCCATGCGGCGGGGGGATGCAGATGCCGTTATTATCTGGCAGGGAACTATTCTGTTTACTGACAGCAATAAGGATTTTGAAATCATAGCGCTTCCCGGCAAATGGGGCGCACCTCAGGAACTGTTGTTGACGCTCTTTACCTTTTCAAAACAGCCTGTTCTAGCCCGCAAGTTTATGGACCTGGCAGCAGGTTCTGAAGGGCAGGCAGTTTTTGCTAAAAACGGTTTTGGGAAATAGTCTTAACCATGTCAAACGAACCATTGAGCGTAGCTGAAGACGAACAGCATCCCCGTGCCGGCAGGACTGTACTGCTGCTACTGGTGCTGTTTTGCGTTGGTATTGCCTCTACGGTGTTAATCAATGAGCTGTTTAGTCGGCTTGAGCAGCAGCTTGGTCGTAAGGGGAGTAATGAACGTTCCCGTCAATTTATTGCCGAGGATATATCCCGTACGGTTACCGCACTTGAGCTTGATTTTTTGCGTATGGCAACCTCCACGAATCTGCATCGACAGCAGATGATTCAACTCACTATTGCAGGAGATCTGAAGCGCATTCGACATGCTCTTGAAGTGCTTCAGAAGGGGGGGCGCTTCAAGCAACAGATCGGTCTGAACCTGGAGGGGGTTGATGAAATGTCCCGTCAGGTTGAGTATCATGCCGACCCTGAAGATATTACCAACCTGTTTGCAGCTATTGAACTTGAACCGCACCTTGAGCTGATTACGCAGAAGTCTGAATTGGCTCTCAAGAAGCTGGAGAGTCGAGAAAAAGCACGCGACTCAGGCAGTATCACCAGCTTGAGTGCTGCAGAACTGGAAACCAAGCTTTTTTTCAAAGAAATTGCATCGCTCTTTGTGCGGCTGCATGAGAATACAAACCGTCTCTTTTACGAAAGTACTACCCGGATTGAACAGCTTGAGCAGGCTCATGCTGAACAGCGCTCCCGTTACCGTATCAGTCATGCTGTATTGGTGGGGCTGGTTATCCTGACTGTGCTGGTTGTTGGCGGGCTGCTGGGTAGACAGATCAGTAATATCACCCGGCGCCTGCAACGGGCTAATTATGATCTGCAGGTTTCTGGTCAGGCAGCTGAGGCTGCCCTCAATCTTTCCCGTGAAGCTGAATATGAAATTTGTCTGCGCCTGGGGCGGGCTGCAGAATTTCGTGATCTTGAGACCGGTCAGCATACCCGTCGCATCAGCGAAATGGCTTCAGCTCTGGCAGGGCTGGCTGGTTTTAACCAGGAGATGACCGAGCTGCTTCGTTTTGCTGCGCCGTTGCATGATGTGGGCAAGGTAGCGATACCGGATCATATCCTGTTGAAGCCGGGCAAACTGGATGAACATGAGATGCAGACCATCAGGCTGCATACGGTACTGGGGGAGAGGTTGCTGGCAGAGGCGGGCAATTTCCCTTCGCTTGAGCTGGGACGGGTGATTGCTGCACAGCATCATGAAAAATGGGATGGCAGCGGGTATCCCAATGGTCTGCATGGTGATGAAATTGCGGTGGCTGCACGGATAGTGACTATTGTGGATATCTTTGATGCCCTTCTGTCAGAGCGTCCCTATAAAAAGCCGTTCAGCCTGGATATGGCAGTAGAGATTATGGAAGAAGGGCGTGGCTCCTTCTTTGATCCTCTGTTGCTGCAGCTGTTTTTGGATAACCTGCAGAAGTTTGTGGCCATTAGAAACAGTCTTCAGGATCAGGCTGATGAGATTGAGCTTTCGCGGCGTCTGTATGCATCATAGCTGATAGGAGCTCCAATGACTGATAGATCAAAAACAATAGCGAGAGATCTGATAATCGGTTTGCTGTTTGGCCTGATCGGTTTTGGCCTGAACTGGCTCAAGCTGGAACTGTTTTTTAATGTCGATTTTCTGTTCGGCTCGATTGTCACCATGGTGGCCCTGCAACGATTCGGGTTGACCGCCGGTCTCACCGCTGCCCTGGTGGCTTCGATCGCCACCCTGTTTCACTGGCATCATCCCTGGACCATTCTCATTTTTAGCGCTGAATCACTGCTGGTCTATCTGCTGGTCAGCCGTAAACGATTCAGCCTGCTGAACGCAGATATTCTCTACTGGTTTACCGGTGGGTTAGTGCTTGTCTGGCTGTTCTATCATCACCTGATGGGCTTTGCTCCTCTGGCTACGCTGGTGATAGCCCTTAAGCAGGGGATTAACGGCATCTTCAATACGCTCCTGGCCAAAGGGATCTGTCTGTTACCCTGGATGACCAGCCGGGATGGGCGGCAACAAAAGCCGACCCTGCGGGAGCTGCTGTTTGTGGGGTTGGCTGCCCTGGTGCTGGTGCCTGCCTTCGGTTTTGGTTGGTTTACCATCCATGACGGCTTTAAGCGTGATCTTCAGATTGCCAAAGAAGAACACTCCCGCTTCAGCCGGATTGTTTCAAAAACAACAGTAAATCTGTGGTTTGTCCAGCGTAAATTGCAGGTTGAAGGGGTTGCTGCTGTCAT
>DAIQQT010000174.1:0-5997 GCA_036786685.1 Trichlorobacter sp. | reverse complement strand
CTCATTTTTTCTCTGCATCTCTGCCACTCGGCGTCTCTGCGTTAAGGTTTGGTAAATCAGTGTCTAAAATGCCTCATTGAGGTAAAGACCATCGCCATACCATGCTCATTGGCCGCCTGAATCACCTCTTCATCCCGCACCGAACCGCCTGGCTGGATAATGGCGGTTACCCCTGCCTCGGCAGCGGCGTCAACACCATCACGGAACGGGAAGAAGGCATCAGAAGCCAGCACCGTACCCTTGATCGGCAGCAATGCTTTCTGGACCGCGATCTTGGATGAATCCACCCGCGACATCTGACCGGCCCCAATCCCTACGGTCTGGTCAGCATTGGTAAAGACAATCGCGTTTGACTTGACATGCTTGCAGACCCGCCACGCAAAATCAAGGGCGGCCAGTTCCTGTGTAGTTGGTTGACGCTGCGAAACCACTTTACAGTCAGTTGCAGCAACCATTCCCAGGTCACGGCCCTGCAACAACAGACCACCCACCACCCGCTTCAGGTCATAGCCGGTCTGCAGATGCCCGGCCAACAACGGCACCTGCATGACCCGCACGTTCTTCTTGGCGGTAAAGATGGCCAGCGCCTCTTCATCATAGCCTGGGGCAATGACCGCCTCCAGGAAGGTTGAGGTCAGTTCACGGGCAGCAGCAGCATCAACAATACGGTTAAAACCGACAATACCACCAAAGGCAGAAACCGGATCACACTCACGGGCCTTGAGATAGGCGGAGATCGGAGAATCCCCCAGGGCCACACCGCAAGGGTTGGTGTGTTTGATAATGACAGCAGCAGGTTTGTCCGTAAACTCTTTGACCGTCTCAATGGCGGCATCAAGGTCAATAATATTGTTAAAGGAAAGCTCCTTACCCTGTAATTGCACCGCATTGGAGACACAAGGTTCGGTAATACCGCGTTCAACATAGAAAGCGGCTGACTGGTGAGGGTTCTCGCCATAACGCAGATCCTGCGCCTTTTTAACCTGCAGGGTAAAGGTATCAGGATATTCTGCAGCCCCCTCACCCAGACGGGCACCCAGCCAGTTTGAAATAGCACCGTCATAGGCTGCAGTATGCTGATACACCTTCACGGCTAGTCGGAAGTTAGTCTTTGCTGAAACAGCACCGCCATTGGCAGCCATTTCTTCCAGTACCGTGGCGTAATCAGCAGCATCAACCAGTACGGTCACATCATGGTTGTTCTTGGCAGCGGAACGAAGCATGGTGGGACCGCCGATATCAATATTCTCAATGGCATCTTCCAGGGTACAATCCGGCTTGGCCACGGTTGCCTCAAAGGGGTAAAGGTTAACCACCACCATGTCGATCGGCTCTATGCCATGCTCCTTCATCTTGGCCTGATGCTCTGCGTTGTCACGGATACCCAGCAGGCCACCGTGCACCTTGGGATGCAGGGTCTTGACCCGACCATCCAGCATCTCGGGAAATCCGGTAAACTCAGACACATCCTTAACCGTCAGACCTGCCTCGCGCAGCAGCTTGGCGGTCCCGCCAGTGGAAAGGATCTCCACCCCATACCCTGCCAGGGCCTTGGAAAGTTCTACAATGCCGGTCTTGTCGGAAACACTGATCAGCGCCCGTGTAATTTTGGCCATAATGACACCTCGATGTATGTTGGTTTGATTATCTTAATGATCTACGGTCAGGAGTGAGCTTTGTAGCATGGGAGACAGGGGCCTGCCAAGTGCTTTTGAAGCTGCAACGCGTATACAACACAAGAGAATTTAGTTAATGATCACCGGCAGGGCAGCCTGGGGCAGCACCTCACCAATTGCTACACAGAAGATATTGTTTTTGCTTGCCTCAGCCTGAAACAATGCCGCATTGTCAGGGCTTAAGGCGATCAGCAGACCACCGGAGGTCTGGGGATCAAACAGCGGCAGCAGCCGATCAGCCTCGCAGTCGCCAGCATCAACCCTTGAAAGGTAGAAACTACGGTTCTGATAGCAACCGGCAGGCACCATGCCATCAGCAATCTGATCTGCCACCCCTGCCATCAAAGGGATCGCATCAAGCCTCAGACAAATAGTCGCCCCTGCCCCCAGAGCCATTTCGCAGCTATGACCGATCAGACCAAAACCGGTGACATCGGTACAGGCAGAAGGATTATGTCGCAGCATCAGCTCAGCAGCAGCACGGTTCAAAAGCGACATCCAGCGTACCGCCTCTGCCTCCTGCGCCTCAGTTGCCATCTCCCCCTTGACCGCCGTGGATAGAATGCCGCTGCCCAGTGGCTTGGTCAGCAGCAGAACATCACCGGGCCGGGCGGTGCTGTTACGCAGCACCTGATCAGGATGCACAATGCCGGTCACCGACAAGCCGTACTTCAACTCCTCATCTTCAACCGTATGTCCCCCCACCAGACAGCAGCCAGCTTCGTTCAGGGCATCCTGCCCGCCGGCCAGCACTTCACCAAGGATCTCTGGCGGCAGACTACAGCTTGGAAAAAAGGCGATATTCATGGCGGTCAAAGGCTTGCCCCCCATGGCATAGATATCTGAAAGGGCATTAGCAGCCGCAATCCGACCAAAGGCACGGGGATCATCAGCAGGAGGGGTAATCACATCGCAACTCTCCACTAGCGCGATCTCCGGCGTCAGACAATAGACTCCCCCATCATCGGACGTTTCAGGTCCCACGATCAATCTGGGGTCAGCAGGACGCTTAAGTCCAGCCAACGCGGTGGCAAGGCCCTCCGGGCCCAGCTTGGCCGCTCAGCCCGCAGCTTTAACGGTTTGGGTCAGTTTGATCTTCTTGTTGGTCATAGTCTACTTTCCTGCTCCCAGATACACCCGTGGCACCCGCTTGCTGATGCCGCACAGCAACTCATACGGAATGGTACCGGCCCAATTGGCCACCTCTTCCGCAAAGACCGTGTTTCCCTGCCGGTCTTCCCCGATCAGGGTCACATCATCCCCCACAGCCACACCGGGGATATGGGTAACGTCCAGCATCAGCCAATCCATACAGACCGTGCCGGAAACCTGTGCCCGCTCCCCCCTGACCAAAACCTGGCCCTTGTTGGTCAGGGCACGGGGATAACCATCGGCATAGCCCACCGGCACACTTGCAATCAGGGTGCGTTGTTCAGCCGTAAACCTGCGGCCATAGCTGATGGTGGTGGAGGGTTCAACCCATTTCAGCATGGCGATCTTGCTTTTCAGGCGCATGACCGGACGGAGGGAAAGCCTGCCCTGAAAATCAGGTGAAGGTAGCGCCCCGTACAGTGCGATGCCGGGACGCACCAGGTTGCAGAAAGGATAGTCGTTCAGCAGAGCCCCGGCGCTATTGGCAATATGAATATAGCGGGGCGAAAAACCGGCCTTGCGGATCTGCTCCACTGCCCAGCCAAACCGCTCTCCCTGCAGCCGGGTAAAATACTGGCCCGATTCATCCAGTTCGTCAGCAGAGGCAAAGTGGGAAATAACCCCTTCCAGATAGATATTGGGCAGCAGCTTGAGGGCATCCAGCAGGGCAGGCACCTGATCATAGGGGATTCCAAGACGACCCATACCGGTATCAACCTTCAGATGCACCAAGGCTTTGCGGTAAAGTTTACCAGCAGCTAGATCCAGTGCTTTCAGTTGATCAAGGGAAAAGACAGCAGAGGAGATACCAAAACCGACGCATTTGCGTTCCTGGCCGGGGTAGATCCCTCCCAGCAGCAGCACCGGTTTATCAATGCCACTTTTACGCAGCTGGATCGCCTCAGCCAGAAAGGCCACCCCAAAGGCATCCACTCCCTGACGTTCCAGCCCTTTACTTACCTCAAGAAAACCATGACCATAGGCATCGGCCTTGACCACTGCCAGCACGGCTGACCGTGAGGGCACTGAAGCGCGGACAACGGCATAGTTCTCCCGCAGGGCACCAAGATCTATCTCTGCAAAGGTTGGGCGACTGTCAAACATGCCACTTACTTACCACGGCCTGCTGCAGGGGGCAATCTGAAAACTCTCTGTACGGAAGCGGTTGACGACCTGTTATTTTTATCGTATGGTTACGTCGCCCTGGGGGAGCCTTGCATAGGCTGAGACGGCTTTGCCGGACCCCTTGAACCTGAACCGGGTAATGCCGGCGGAGGAAAGCGGCCTCGTTCCCAGCATCTATTTTCGGGCCGCCTGATTTGTATTCAGTGCGGCCCTTTTTCGTACCACGAGGTACCACACAATGTCAGAAAAAACCATGCCACTGCGCCTGGTGGCAACGACTCCAAAAACCATGAGGGACCGTCCCATTGCCGGGGTCTATCTGATTACTGATCAGCAGGACAACCTGCTTGAACGGGTAGCCCAGGCCCTGCGTGGTGGCGTAGCGGTGCTGCAGTATCGCGCCAAAGACAAACCCTATGCGTTCTGTCTTGAAGAAGGCAGCCGTCTGAAGCAGCTCTGCAGCCGCTTTGGCTCTCTTTTTATTGTTAACGACAACCTGAAACTTGCCCATGATCTGGATGCTGATGGTGTGCATCTGGGACAGGACGATGGTTCTCCCCAACAGGCCCGTGAACTGCTGGGGCCGAACAAGATCATCGGTGTCTCCACCCATAACCTGGATGAGGCACTCAAGGCTGAGACAGATGGTGCTGATTACCTTGGTTTTGGCGCCATGTACCCCACTGACAGCAAAAACATCACCCATATGCCCGGCACCTCAGGGCTGGCTGCCATCCGGGACCGGGTCAAGCTGCCGATTGTGGCCATTGGCGGGATCAGCCCGGCCAATGCCTGCCGGGTGATTGAGGCTGGTGCTGATGCCGTGGCCGTCATCTCTTCGGTCCTGTCAGCCCCCCGGCCAGAGGTGGCAGCCACAGAACTGCGGCTGCTTTTCAATCGCTTGGCGCCCTACCCTCGCGGTGGTGTCCTGACGGTTGCCGGTAGCGACTCCGGCGGTGGAGCCGGTATCCAGGCCGACCTGAAGACGATTACCCTTTTGGGCAGCTACGGGGCATCCGCCATTACGGCCTTGACCGCCCAGAACACCAGAGGGGTCAAATCGATCCACGGCATTCCCCCCTCTTTTGTCAAAGATCAGATTGATACCGTGCTTTCTGACCTGCCGATTGACGTTATCAAAACCGGTATGCTGCACACCCCGGCCATTATTTCGCTACTGGCTGAGTATCTGACCGAGCAGACCCATTATTATCCGGTGGTGATTGACCCGGTCATGGTGGCCAAGGGCGGCGCCTCGTTGCTTGAGCTTGATGCCGTTGCCATCTTTTTGGAAACGCTGCTGCCCCAAGCCTACCTGCTGACCCCCAATGTTCCTGAGGCAGAACGACTGATAAACTGCCGGATCAACAGTGAAGCTGCCATGGAACAGGCAGCCCGGCAGCTACACAGCATGGGAGCAGCCAACGTACTGATCAAAGGGGGACATATGGGTGGTGGAGATGCCGTTGATATCCTCTTTGACGGCCAGACCATCCACCGTTTCAGCTCTGAGCGCTTTTTCACCAGTGCCACCCACGGCACCGGCTGCAGCTTTGCCTCTGCCATTGCCGCCTATCTGTCCCAAGGGGAACCGCTCAAAGAAGCGGTCCGCCTGGCCAAAAACTTTATCACCAATGCCATCCGCCTGGCCCGCCCGATGGGCAAAGGCCATGGCCCGATCAACCACTATCTTGCTGCAAAGGAAACAGACCAATGACCCAGCTTGAAGCCGCCCGCAAAGGGATTATTACTGACAAGATGAAGACTGCTGCTGCTGCTGAAGGTGTTGCCCCGGAGTTTATCCGTGACGGTATTGCCAAAGGCGCCATCATCATCAGCCACAACGACAAGACCCACCAGCACGGCATCCCGCTGGCTGTGGGAACCGGCCTGCGCACCAAGGTGAATGCCAACATCGGCACCTCGGCTGATGACACCGACATCACCAAGGAGCTGGAAAAGGCCCGGGTTGCGGTCAAGCATGGTGCAGATGCCATCATGGACCTCTCCACCGGCGGCCCGGTGGATGAGATCCGTCGCGCCA
>DAIQQT010000173.1:0-6024 GCA_036786685.1 Trichlorobacter sp. | reverse complement strand
GTTGTGGCTCCGCCTGATGCACTGACCACCCCTTTAAGTTCACCCTGTACCTGATTCAGCGCCCCTTTAAGATTTGCAAAGGCCCGCTGGGTATCATCCAGTGCGGTGATGACTATTTGCATTTTCTGATCAGCCATCAATCTTTCCTATCTCTGCTGGGTCGCAGTTTTCGCAATCGTTAAATCCGGCTTTTTTGCAGGCGTCACAGTAGGCTTTTTGTTCATCAGTCAAGGCGCTGGTATTACCTGCACCCAAAAACGCGATGACGGCCTCACGGAATAGCATCTGACGGTTTCTGGCCTCCAGGTACGGTTTGCAATCATCCGGGGTGGTTTCCCAGATGATCTGCCTGCGCTTGGTGATATCTCCATCAGCCAAAACGCAGGCCAGTTGCTCTACCCAGTCACCTGATTGAACTTTTCCACCAGCCCCGCTATCTTCCCCAAAAGTGAAGGCAGCGGGTTGCAGTCGAAAAAATCAGCCACCACCTGCAGGGCGGTTTCCGGTTCTGCTTCATACAGATCGCGCTCCATGGCAATCAGATCCTTATCTGCCGGGTGGATGCCTTCAGGCACCAGCACAATGGCCAGCGCCTGGGGCAGGGATTCCCCCAGGGCTGCAATAAGCCCCAGGGGATCAGTTGACAGCATTCTGATACCGGCCAGCAGCTGCGCCAAAGCGCCGATCTGGCCCAGTACCAGTTTCTTTTGAGTAAAAGTTTTGCCGTTTATTTCATAGCGGTACATGGCTATCCTTTACAGTGTTGCCTGAGTGTTTTTAAGGGTTACAATCAGTGCGCTGGCGTCTGCGTCATTGCCGTAATAGCCCTGGAATTCAAGTTCGTAATAAATGCCTTTAGGGCCGGATACCGCAGGGGTCTTGACGCTGTAAACCAGCTCCGGCACTTCAAAGCTCAAAAATTCATTACCGGCAGAACCTGCACCGGTTCCGCGCTGGTAAGTAACCAGCAGGCTGGATTCGGTCTGGTTTACTGCCTTGTTGTAGAGGGTGAGGTTTTCAAAAAAGCCCTTGATGGTGCCTGATACCTTGGCCTTGCCTTCGTTAATGCTGCCACGGGTGCCCTGGCTGCCCAGAGTGAAGGTGTCACCATCAAGATCGTTTTCGATCATCAGGCTGATTTCAGTGATGCCGGTTATGGCACCGCCACCTTCCAGTACGCTGCTGATCAAAAAGCCATCAAAGGGGGTATCACCCAGATCAGTCAGGGTGGCATCAAAGCTGGTGCCGCTGGCAGTTTCCTTTGCGCCCAGGATATCAATGGATGCTTTCTGGAATCCTGCAGGGGTAGAGGTAAGGCTGAATTTACCAACCTTGCAGCCGTTGTACTTGAAAAACTGGCTGATATCTGAAAAGCCTTTTTCAATCGTAAAGCTGGGCAGGTTGTCACCAATTTTAATGGTGTGGACATAGGGGCCTACTCCGGTTGTATCGACATCACCCAAAGCACCCAGCAGCAGTTCACCGGGGTAGGCTCCCAGGTTAAAGCTGATGCTTCCGTTTACATCAGTGTTGCCACGTACCGGGGCGCTGTTGTTGCGGTTGCCGGTGATGTGGTCATTGGTTTCAAGCCCGATAGTCCTGCCGATAGATTCAGATGAAAACGGGATCTTGATCAGGGCCGGTACGCCAGGATCAACCCCGAATGTGGTTTCTTTTTGCAGGGCCAGATATGCCTTGCTTCCTTGTGCCTGGGCCATTGTCTAGCCCTCCTTTTGTTTAAAGTTCGCCTGCTGCAGTCAGGTAGACAACATCAACAGCCAGGTGCGGCCAGAGTATCTTCTTGCCTGCTTCGGTTATGCTGTCTGATGCTCCGGTTATATCTATCCGCTGTACACCGCTTATGCTGGCAGGGCGGATCAGGCCGGTGATGGTGTTAAGCTGCTCCCAGGTGGCAGCGTAATCAAACTTGCCATAGCGGATCAGGCCAATTCTGACCGGCATGGTCTGCACCCAGCTGCCGATGGTTTCGGCATCATCAATCTGACTGTCATCCACATCAATCTGGATCAGCGTGTTATTGCCGGTTTCAGGCAGCGGCTCCCACGGCAGATAGACTCTACCGGATAGATCCGGCATGCCAGCCACCAGCATGGCTTTAAGTGCTGCCAATATTGCAGGGCGTTTAGCGCTCAATTAAAAATCCCTTGTCAGGCTGCACTCTACAAATCCTGATCCATCAGGCACTTTTTCAAATGCCTGATAGTCAGTAGAATCAACCGTGATAATGGTGCTATTCTTTTCCGCCAGTTCTGCATCATCTGCCGATAGCAGCAGGCTGGGTTCATCGGTGTAGATCGTCATGCCGTTGCGCACTACCTCACGCGGGCCGGTGATGAATATGCCGGTTACGGTGTGGATGCCTACGGTTACCTGCTGGCCCATGCCGTCAAAAAATGCGGCTATGTCGGCGGCGGTGAATTGCATTTAGTCGGCCTTTGCTTTTTTGACCGGCTTTTCCGGCTGCTTTGTCTGCTCTTCTGATATTTCCACCTTGCGGGTGGTCAGCAGCATGGCCGCAGTGTCGGTGTCGGTTTCAAAGGTGCAGCCCTCATCAAAGTGCTGACCGCCAACCAGTATGTTTCTGAGCGCTTTCAGTTTCATGGTTTGCCTCATGGGGGCGGTATTATCCGCCCCCGTTCAGGGTTTATTAGGTGGTCAGGGCATCCAGCATTGCAGCAAAGCTCTCTGCATGGCGTACCGCAATGTCAACATCCTGCAGTACACGGACACGGACGGTGCCAGCAGCACCACCGGTGTACGGATCAACCAGTACATCAAGCCCACCCCACTGGCCGATCAGCAGATCTGCCCAGTTGCCAAAGAAGATGGCAGAGCAGACGCCGGTGCTGGTTCCTTTGGTAAGGGCGCTGGATACCTGGTTGGAAACGCCACAACGTGCCCCGGCAACACTGGTGAAGCCGTCAGCATCAGGGAACTGGTTGACCACAAAGTCGTTGCCGTAGGTTGCAACCTTCTGGGTGCTCATCAGTTTGCCGATTACCTTGTTGTTGGTGAGATAACCCAGGCTTCCGATGGCTGCGTTATCAATAGCAACCTCTGACCAGAGGCTGATCATGTTGGCATTGGTTGGCGCCAGTCCGTTGGTGCCACCGGCAACAGAGCCGATGCCTGCGGTTGCGGCGATACCTTTAGGCTGCCCGCCGGTGTTAGAGCCGTGCAGGGCTGCACGGTCGATTTCCAGCGCAAGGATGGTAGCCAGGTCGCGGGATACCAGACCTTCTACATCGATGCTGGATTGCAGCAGCAGCTTGCGGGACATATCGGTAAACCCGCACACGGTTTTTGGTGCCAGGGTTACCTGCCCAAAGGTCTGCTCAGACTCAGTAACAGCCACGTTTTCAGCCACCCAGTATGCGGTTGCTCCGCCGGACTGTGTAGGGATGGCGACATCACCAACCAGGCCAGACAGTACCGTTGCGCCCATTTTGTTGACCATCATCCGGTTGCGCAGCATGTCAATAAAACTGCCAGCCAGCAGTTCTGTTGCCTTGGTGTTACCACCGGCAGAGGCGGTGCCTGCCAGCAAATCCCGCTGTTGTACTTCCATGGGGATGAAGAAGCCTTGTGGGGAACGCTTGAGCTTGTCAGCAACAGCGCGGGATACTTCAAATTCAAAGCCTGCAGCCTCTTGTGCCTTATGGTTGCTAGGGTTTGCCAGCGCATTGATGGCACGCACGATGCTGAACTGCTTGGTTTCTTCACGGGTCAGACCCACTTCTGCGGTGGTCTGTACCGGTGCTATCTGGCCGCGCTGTTCCATGGTATCAAGCACTGCTGCACGGAATTCATCAACAGACTTGCCGTTATCAACGAATTGACGGGCAAGTTCTGCCATCTTCTGGCGCTCGCCAATGGCAAGGATGTCACGGACGCGGGATTGCTCCTGATTGCGGGCCTCAGTACGGATGGCGGCAACGTCTACGGTTTGAGCTTGTTCACTCATGGGTTTAATCTCCTTTGTTCTATGGTTTGAAATAATGGTTTCATGGTCTGCATCTTCTGCGGATCTGCCGACCCCTACCGATGTGTCAGCCGGTACTGATACGATGCTGATCTCCAGCGGCTCCCAATCAGTTGCACGACAGGTAGGGTTCTGGCTTTCCGGCTCGTCAATATCCATCTTGTGGATCTGATAGCCGACAGATACGTTGGTACGGATGCCGTCCAACACATCCTGGTAGATCTCTTCTGCGCGGGCGCTTTTGCCAAAGCGGACAATGGCACGGCCTTTGCGGTCTGCGGTTACTGCTACATCCTCAATCACGCCGATCTGGTCGTTGCGGTTATGATCCAGCAGCAGGGGGCCGCCTGCCTTGATCCGATCAGTACGCATTGCTCCTGGTGCGTGATCCAGTATCTCCGTGCCAAACCAGCGCTCCACCGGGGCCTCCGATGAAAACGACAGCTCAACAGTGCGAGTTTCTTGGTTGATGGTTTGCCGGTTGAAGTTAAACAGCCGGGTCAGGGTGCCTGTTTTTATTGTCTGTGCCATGTTATTCCTCCACTGGTGCAGCAGCCGGGGCAACTGATGGCAGCTGCTCAAGCTCTATGCCGTAGGCTTCTGCCAGCTCTTTTTCACGGGCCAGCTCTGCCAGAATATCTTCAAAGTCATTGCCCTGCTGGGCGGCAATGGCGGTGCGGGTGGTGGTGCGGTTGCTCAAACCTTCAGTGTTTGCCAGCTGGTCTTTATACGGATCAACCCAGTCCCAGCCACGGCCAACAAACTGCGCAGCGTTGTATTTTTCAAAGTTGGCAACAGACAGGGTGCTGTTGGGGCCGCGCTTGCCGTTGACAACGGCTATCTGACCAAAGGACAGCGCCATATCCAGCCAGGCGACAAAGACCGGATCGCAGAGCTGCTCTATCATCAGGGCTTGCAGTACGCGGTAACTGTCACGGGCATTGATGGTGCCGGAACGGATGCTGCTGAAACTGACACTTTCAAGGTCATTTGAAAGATCTGCATAGCTGGCACCGGGCAGGCCGCAGGATGCACCCTTGATCTGGCGCTTGATGAAGCTGTCAAACTCATTGGAAGGGTATGCCGGATCAAACGGCTTGAAGTCGTACCCTGTGGGCAGGGTTTCAAGGCTGCCTGGTTCAACTTCGTTGACCAGGTTTCCGCAGGTGTCGTACTCGCCTGGCATGTTGGCAGCATCACCGGTGCGGGTAAAAAAGCCCATTTTACTGGCGCCGGTACGGGCGTTGATGATGGCTGCCTCTTCATACGCACCGATATGGTGCAGGCGCGTCATTACGCTGGCTGTCCATGGGATGCCACGGGTCTGGCCGGGGCGCAGCTGACGACAAATGTGCAGCATATCTTCTGCAGGGATGCGGATCGTTTTGCCAGCGGTGAGGCCAAAGGCATTATGGCCGGGGTGGCGCTCAAATACGTGGTAGGCAACCGGCTTGTCAAACTGATCAAGCTCTACCCCCATGCGGATGGTGTTGCCGCCTGCAAGCTGATCATTTTTATCAACCGGCACCATGTCCGCCTCGATCACCTGCAGGGCGATGTTAAAGCGATTGATGCCGCGCTTGCGGATGATGCGGACAAACACTTCGCCATCACGGGCCGCACTGATCAGCGCCAGGCGCTGCAGCTCTACCCATGAGAGCCGACCAGTTACATCACAGACGCCACGCTTGCCCCAGGCTGCAAAGGCTTTTTCAATGGCGGTGTTGGCGTCTTTGTCATACTTGCCATCACCACCACGGCTTTTGCTTTGCAGCTTGATACCGGTTGATCCGATAACTTTGTTAGAAAGCAGCTCCAGGTATCCGGCAACGTAATCATTGTTTTCTGCCAGATCACGGGAACGGCCACGCAGCACCGGCAGGGTCATGCGCAGGGTGCCGTCTGCACTTTGGGTGCTTTGCTTCCAGCTGGCGGTCAGGCGGTCAATGCGGGCTGCAGCATAATCACGGCGGACCGGTACGGGCAGGGCTGTTTTTGTGCCGAACTTGTCGGCTATCCAG
>DAIQQT010000172.1:0-6042 GCA_036786685.1 Trichlorobacter sp. | reverse complement strand
CAGCATATGGCAGAGTTCACCATTGACCTGCTGCGTTCCTACGACAAACAGTATCAGGATTATCGTGAACAGATCTCCGGCAGCCTGGAAAACGAACTGGCATCACAGGCTTTTGCGGCCCTGAAGGTTAAAATCAAGAACAAACGGGTGGGCAAAACCGGCTACATCTATTGCATAGATCGCAGTGGCACCCTGCGGATTCACCCTGAGGCTGAGGGCCGCAACATCGTTGATGCCAAGGATTCTAACGGCAATCCGTTTATCCGTGAGATGATTGAAAACAAAAGCGGCTGGATACGCTATCCCTGGAAAAATGTGGGTAATGCTAAACCAAGAATGAAGATAGTACGCTACGAATATTTCCCCACCTGGGACTGGATTGTGGCGGTCGGCTCCTATGAGGATGAGTTCTACAAGGAAGCAAACTCCATCAAGCACCACATCTTTGTCAGCACCCTGATCCTGATCGGTGTTGTGGTTTTTCTGGCAACGCTGCTGGTGTTTTATGCCTCAACCATTGCAACCAACCCGATTACCCATATGATTGAGACCATCCGCAAGGTCAAACGGGGTGATATGCAGGCACGGATGGAGGTAGTTGGCAGTGATGAGCTGGCTGAAATGGCAACCGCCTTCAACCATATGACCAACATCATTCAGCGAAATCAGGAGATGGAAAGTGCCCTGGCGCAGCAGGGCAAGATGGCCTCACTGGGGGTACTTTCGTCAGGTGTGGCCCACGAAATCAACAACCCGCTGGGGGTTATCCTGGGCTATGCCGCTTATCTGGAGGGGAAACTCTCCCCTGAAGACCCCCATTACAAGTACATCCATGAGATCAAGCGTGAAAGCAAACGCTGCAAGAAGATCGTGCAGGATCTGCTCTCCTATGCCCGTACCCCGCGCCCCACGCTTGAGATGACCGACCTGAACGAGCTTTTGAAAGAGATCGTCGAGTTTGCCGCCAACCATACCGATATGCGGGGGGTCACCATCCAGTCCGGCTTTGAGGCTGATCTTCCCAAGGTCCTGCTGGATGGTGATCAACTGCGTCAGGTGGCCATCAACCTGATCCTGAATGCCGGTGGCGCCATGCCGGAGGGGGGGACTCTGCAGGTCAGAACCGAAACCGGCCCGGACCGGACCATAAAGATCAGCTTCCAGGACACCGGCTGCGGTATCCCCCAGGAAAGTCTGGAAAAGATCTTTGAACCGTTCTACACCACCAAGGCCCGCGGCACCGGCCTGGGGCTGGCCATAACCCGACAGATTGTAGAGATGCACCACGGCGATATCACCATTAAGAGTGAGGCCGGTAAAGGGACCACCGTAACCGTGATGTTACCCATAGACCATGAGGAACTGGTATGACCGACAAACAGCGTATTCTGCTGATCGACAATGAAGAAGGACTCTGCCGGATGATGGAACAGGTGCTGCTTGACAGCGGCTATCTGGTACGCGCCTACACCAACCCGGTCAAGGCGGTGGAGGAATTCTCCCCCGGCGCCTGGGATCTGGTAATTACCGACATCAAGATGCCGGGGATGACCGGACTTGAGGTACTGCAACGGGTCAAGGAAAAATGCCGCGATATCCCGGTGATCATCATTACCGCCTATGCCACGGTGGAGATGTCGATTCAGGCCCTGCGCAAAGGGGCCTACGACATGCTGACCAAGCCGTTTGAGCCGGATGAACTGGTCTTCCGGGTCAAAAACGCCCTGCAGCAGGCCCAGCTGACTGAAGAAAACCGTGAACTTCGGCGGGAGATAGAAGAAAAACTGCAGTTTGACAACATCATCGGCTCTTCAGGGGCCTTGCGGAATGTGCTGGATAAGGTTGCCAAAGTGGCGGGACGGGACACTTCTATCCTGATCACCGGCGAATCAGGCACCGGTAAGGAGCTGATCGCTCAGGCGGTCCATACCCACTCAAACCGTAAAGACAATAAATTCATGGCGGTCAACTGCGGCGGACTGCCGGAAAGCATTCTGGAAAGCGAACTGTTCGGCTATCGCAAGGGGGCCTTTACCGGCGCTGCTGAAAACCGCCAGGGCTTGTTGGAGGCGGCGGATGGCGGCACCCTGTTTCTGGATGAAGTGGGCAATCTGCCGATGAACGTCCAGAAGACCCTGCTCCGTTTTCTGCAGGAAAAGGAGTTTCGGCGGGTGGGCGACACCAACTCCACCAGGGTTGATGTACGGATTATCTCGGCCACCAATGCCGACCTGAAGGAAGGGGTCAGAACCGGCACCTTCCGGGAAGACCTCTACTACCGCCTGAATGTAGTCAATCTGCACCTGCCGCCTCTGCGGGAACGGATTGAGGATATTCCTTTGCTGGCGGCCCATTTCATCCATCTGCAAAACCAGAAATTCGGTACGGCGGTCAAGGCGTTTGAGAGGGATGCGATGCAGATCCTCTGCACCTTTGAATGGCCCGGCAATATCCGCCAGCTGCGTAACGTGATCGAGGCCTGCATGGCCATGGAGGCCAGTGACTATATCAGCCTGGATACCCTGGGGCAGGTAATTGATCTGCCGGAAGGCCGGATCATACCGGCAACAGTCCAGGCCGGGCCGGTGCTGTCCGATGACATGCCCTTTACCGAGGCGCTGGAGCGGTTTGAACGGGATCTGTTGCGTGACCTGCTGCGCAAACATGGCGGTGCCGTGGATAGCGCCGCCAAGGAGGCAGGTATGAACGTGGCAACGCTCTACCGCAAGATCAAGAGATATGGACTGAGGAAGGAAGAATACGCGGACTGATCTTACAGGTTTTACTTGCTGTTTAATCAGAAAACAGATACAAGACCAAATCGATCCTATTAACAAAAGGCGCTCTGCGATGCCGTCTGCGTTCTCTAAAATCAGCTATTTGATAGAAATCGTCTGGCAACGTCTGCGGCCAATCATCGCGGTCTGTCTGTTCCTGAGCATCGCCGGAACCGGTACATCCGGCAGCACAACAAACCAACCGCCGGCCACACCAGCGCCATCCATAGCCAGCATCCCACTCAGTTCTGCCGAAAAGCAGTATCTTGCACAGCTCGGTCCGATCACGGTCTGCCCTGATCCAGACTGGGTTCCCTACGAACAGATGGATGCCCATGGCAACTTCACCGGTATCGCAGCTGATCTTTTAAAGCTGATTTCCCAACGACTGGGAATAAAATTCACCTACGTACAGGTTAAGGATTGGGATCAGGCGGTTGCCCTTTCCCAGGCCGGCAAGGTGTTACTGCTCCCCTTTCTGAACCAGACGCCAAAGCGTGACCAATGGCTTACCTTTACCGAGCCGCTTTTCAGCGATCCCAACGTCTTCATCACCCGTGAAGAACATGCATTTATAACCAACGCATCCCTGTTAAAGGACAAGACCATTGCGGTTCCCAGTGGCACCTCGATTGAAGAAAAGCTCCGCCGCGACTATCCCAACCTGAAGATCCTGAACACCGGCAACTCGGAGGCTGAAGTATTCAAGGCGGTTGCTGAACGCCGTGCCGATCTGACCCTGCGTTCCTTAACGGTGTCAGCTTACACCATCCGCAAGGGGGGCTGGTTCACCCTCAAAATCGCCGGGCAGGCCCCTGACGACTATGTCAACCGTCTGCGGATCGGGGTGATCAAAACTGAGCCGATGCTGCGGGATATCCTTAACAAGGGGATCGCCACCATTACCCCCCATGAGCGGGAAGAGATTACCAACCGTCATGTCAACATCACGGTGGTCAAACCGATGGACTATGGCTTTATCCTGCGGATTGCCGCTGCCCTGGCTGCACTGATCGGACTGGCATTCTACTGGAATCTGCGCCTGAAACGGATCAATGCCGCACTACAGGAGAGTGAGCGCAGTAAATCGGTGTTGCTGGCAAACCTGCCGGGCATGGCCTACCGCTGTCGTCTTGATCGGGACTGGACCATGGAGTTTCTCTCTGAAGGCTGCCTGGGACTTACCGGCTACAGCAGCGATGATCTGGTGATGAACAAGCGTTTGACATTCAATGACCTGATTGTTCCGGAATATCGGGAACCGCTCTGGGAGGCCTGGCAGAAGGCTGTGCAAGACCGGCAACCAGTCCGGCTTGAGTACCGGATTATGACCGCAGACAAGAGCGAAAAGTGGGTGCTTGAACAGGGTGTACCGATCTTTGACAAGGAAGGTCAGATCCAGGCCCTGGAAGGGATCATTGTTGATATCAACGACCAGAAACAGATCGAAGGGCAGATACAACATCTGGCCAGCTATGACAATCTGACCAACCTTCCCAACCGGGCGCTCGTTACCGACCGGATTGAGCGGGCCCTGTTGTCTGCACAGCGGCACAGCTCCAAGATGGCGATCTTCTTCATCGACCTGGACCAGTTCAAGCCGATCAATGATGAGCGTGGACACGATGTCGGCGACTGGTTACTGCAGGCAGTTGCCCAGCGGATGACTGAGTCAGTGCGGGAATCAGATACGGTTGCCAGACTCGGTGGTGATGAATTTGTCGTACTGCTGCCAACCATTGCAACCCCGCAGGATGCCTGCAGCGTGGCGGAAAAAATACGCTGTGCCCTGAACCGTCCCTTTATGACTCCTGCCGGGGTAATGCTGACTATTTCCTGCAGCATCGGCGTTGCCCTGTACCCTGAGCATGGTGACAAGGAGCGTGACCTGCTCCGGGCGGCCGATGAAGCGATGTATCGTGCGAAAAAGGGAGGACGCAACGCGATTGAATTACGCCTGCCAGCTGAACCAGGGGCAGTGGCCAGTACCAGCCACTCGATCATCCGGCTGGTCTGGAAGCCGGAGTATCTCAGCGGTGATTCAACCATCGACACAGAGCATCAGGAACTGCTCAGGATGGCCAATCAGCTGCTTGAACAAATAGCCGCACCAAAGGGTGATCCAATACGCTTCAACGCTACCATGGACAGTCTTTTGCAGCATATCACCATACATTTTGAACACGAAGAGGCGCTGCTGCGCAGGATCGGCTACACCGAGCTGGATGAGCATGCGCGCCAGCATAAGCAGCTAAAAGAACAGATCATCGCCCTGCGTCAGGTTGCTGAAAAGCGGGATATTTCAACAGCTGAACTGGTTGATTTCCTGGCAATCAGGGTGGTACATGAACATCTGTTAGAGGCTGATCGGAAATATTTCCAACTTCTGGCAGACCGTTCTTCCCATAGCAATACAACACCAGGAGTAGATTGATGCGGACCTCCCTGATCACCTGCCTGGTAACCGCACTTGTTTTCTGTTCAAACACCACCACTGTTCACGCCGCTGAGGTTGATACGCAGCTACTCAGACAATTGCAGGAAACCATCCAGCAGCAGCAACTGCTACTGCAACAGCAGTCTGTGCAGATTCAAAATCAGGCCGAACAGTTGCAGAAGCTGCAGCAACAGGTGTCGGCCCTGTTATACAAGGCCGACACACGGCAATCAACAATACCGGCACCGCTGCCCAAAACAGAGCCGACCAAGCAACCACCGGCTCCGGCCATCGTGGCCTCGGGCAACGACAAGATCAAGCTGGCCCTCTCCGGCCAGATCAACCGGGCCATCAACGTTGTGTCAGACGGTGCCGGAACCACGCTCTACCATGTTGATAACAATGTCTCCAATTCCCGCTTCAGACTGGTGGGTACCGCAGAGATCAGCAATGACCTGACCCTGGGCACCAGACTGGAAATGGCCTTTACCGCCGATGAATCGTCAAAGGTTTCGCAGGACAACCAGGCGTCAGGCACCTACCTGAACTCACGCTGGGCAGATATTTCGCTGGCCAGCAAGCGCTATGGCAAACTGTCCCTGGGCAAGGGCTATACCGCTTCCTACTTCACCGCCGGTTCTGATCTCTCCAAAACCGATATAATACTCTACTCTTCAGTGGCCGATATTGCCGGAGGCCTGAAGCTGCGCAAGAAAGATGGTCAGCTGACCAGCACCAGCCTGGCAGATGTATTTAATGATTATGACGGCCTCAACGTCAAGTCCCGGCTGAGCTACGACACCCCACCCCTGCACGGATTTCATCTGG
>DAIQQT010000171.1:0-6050 GCA_036786685.1 Trichlorobacter sp. | reverse complement strand
GAGCTGAACCACCCCGCTGAGACTGGTATCCTTGCGATAACTGATCAGGGTGCCGGTCTCCATCATAATCATCAGATTTGCCGGAATATAGAGTATGTACGCTGCAATCAGAAACGCCCAGCAACGGTGCAGACTGTCCGGTCTGCGAAAGTGGAGCCGTGTATTGCAACGCGGGCAGCGGGCCGTCAGATCATCCTGTTCAAGCCTGGAAACCAGACCACAGACATGACAGGAACAGAACCCCTGATCTGCAGCTGACCTGCCGGGCCAATCCATCTATAACCCCTCCCTGCGCTGCTTCAGATCCAGATGCGCCCAGACATCCCGGGGATTAAACGAGGAGGCCAGTGCTGCCAGCAGCAGGGTTAAGCCACCAAAGGACCAGAGCGCCACCCCCGGTATAATCTTGAAATCCTGCACCAGTTTGACCAGCGAGACCAGGATTCCCAGCATGAAGACCTCAACCATGCCCCACGGCTTGATGGTCTGTAACAGCCGCATGACCTGGCTGGTTCCTGCCGGAGCATATCCACGGTACAGCGGCAGCAGCAGGTAGAGCATCAGGCACAGTTCCAGGGCTGGCACCAGAATAGCGGTGACAAAGGTTGGACTGGAGACCAGCGGCATATCCTGTTTCCAGAGTTCGTGTACCGCCTGCAACAGGGTAACGGCATTACCATTGCCCTGCAGATTAATCCCCAGAATGGGAAAACTGTTGGCGATCAGATACAGGATGGCAGCAGCCACCGTCAGTGCCAGACTGCGGTTAATGCTGTCAGGAAGGTTGCGATACAAGGTTGCACCGCAACAACAACAGCAGGCCGCTTTGCCCTGCGGCAACGTGATTTCCCGCAGCAGCAGGTCACATTCATGACAGGCTATCAATGTCTTATGAGGTGCAGGCATAGAGGGAAACTATAAACGACAGCCAGAGAAAGTCAATCAGTCGTGGCTGTCTAACAAGGTGGTTTATAGGCTTTTTTGTGGCACGAATGCAGCTGGTAATGCTATAGTGCCGCCGTTTCCAGATCTGCGAGGTGTAAAGCTATGAATAATCGTTTTCTTGATGCCTGTTGGGGTAAGCCGGTGGATCGTACGCCGGTCTGGCTGATGCGCCAGGCTGGCCGTTATCTGCCGGAGTATATGGCTGTCCGTTCCCGCTGCAGCTTTCTTGAGCTGTGCAAAACCCCAGAACTGGCTGCGGAAGTCACCATCCAGCCGGTTGATATCCTGGGGGTGGATGCTGCCATCCTGTTCTCCGATATTTTGACCCCGGTTGAGCCGATGGGGCTGAAGCTGGATTTTGTACCTGGTCCGGTCTTTGAAAATCCGGTCCGCACCATGGCCGATGTGGAGCGGCTCCGCATTCCAGACCCGGAAACCGACGTCCCCTATGTGCTGCAGGCGATCAAGATGCTGCGCAAGGAGCTGGCCGGCAAGGTACCGCTGATCGGTTTTGGCGGGGCGCCGTTTACCCTGGCCTGCTACATGGTTGAAGGCAAAGGTTCCAAGGATTGGTCCACCATCAAGCGGATGATGTATGCAGCGCCTGACGTCTATGCCGCCCTGATGGAAAAGGTCACCATGATGGATATGGAATACCTGAATGCCCAGATCAAGGCCGGAGCCCAGGCGATCCAGATCTTTGACACCTGGGGCGGGGTGCTTTCGCCCACTGACTATGAAAAATATGTCCTGCCTTACACCACCAAACTGATCAACGGCCTGAACCGCAAGGAAACGCCGGTTATCCATTTTGTGAAAGGTTCCGGCACCATGCTGCCTGTTGTACAAAAGGCTGGCGGCGATGTCACGGGGCTGGACTGGCACATCAACCTTGGTACTGCCCGTGATATCCTGGGGCCGGAAATGGCGGTTCAGGGAAACCTTGATCCGACCACGCTCTATGCACCCCACAGCGTAATCGAACAGGAAGTGAAACGGGTGCTGGATGAAAACGCAGGCCGCCCCGGCCATATCTTTAACCTGGGCCACGGCATCCTGCCCACGGTGCCGCCGGAAAACGCCAGATTTATGGTAGAGTGCGTACACAGACTTTCACAGAGGTAAGCGACCATGTCCGTTTCCATGAAAAATATCGTGTTGTTTGTGACAGATCTGCAAAAGGCCAAGACTTTTTATGCTGACCTGCTGGGGCTGCCCCTGGCCGGTGAAAGCCAGATGATGATGGAGTTTTTCCCCGGCTCCGGTACCACGCTGGGAATCGCGCTGGCGCTACAGGATGATGCCAAGGCCCTGGTGGGGCGTTATACCGGCATTTCCCTTAACGTCAAAGGGATTGATAAGCTCTGTGATCGCCTGAAAGGTGGCGGTGCAACCTTTATTGAACCGCTGGAGGAATCCCCCTGGGGCAAGATGGCGGTGGTGGCTGATCCTGACGGCAACCAGTTCGCCTTGGTGGAAATGTAGGGATGGTCTTTTTCCGTCCTGACCACGCCAGGCTTCGCCATGGCTTGTGCGGCGTACAGTACGGTACGCCTCCGCGCCATGGTTCTCCTGTCGCAGCCAGAACGAAAAAATCCTCATCCCTCTATTTGCAGGAATTCTATGATGCTGACTGTTGACACCTCAATCCTGGACGATCTGACCCAAAAGGCCAAGGCGTCACCACGACTGCGGATGAACCACAATTTCCATCCGGCCAATGAATCCACCTGCCATCGTCTGCTGAATGCCATTGAGCCCGGCTCGTACATTCGCCCGCACTGCCATCTTGATCCTGAAAAGGACGAGAGCTTTGTCTTGTTACGCGGCCGGTTGGGGGTGATCTGTTTTGACGCTGCAGGCAAGGTAACCGAGACAGCACTACTGGTTGCGGGCACCGACCAAGCCGTTGTCACCATCCCCCATGGCATCTTTCATACTGCTATCAGCCTTGCACCAGGCACCATCTTTTTTGAGGCCAAGGCAGGCCCCTATATCCCCTTCCTTCAAGCAGAGATTGCTTCCTGGGCACCGGCAGACACCGATTCCGCCTCATATGACTACGTACAGCAGCTATGCGCACTTTTCAATTAATACTGCTTGTCTTTCTGCTGTTTTTGAGCTCCACGAGTCAGGCATCCCTAAAAATGCGACCCTACAGCGGTATCGGTGTGTTGCAGATATCCTCAGTTGGGGTTACCGACACAATCCAGCTCTATGATGACCCGGGCATCACCCGCTGCTGCAGGGTTGAAACATCCGCCATTAAGCACCTCAACAGCTGGCTCTTTGGCGATGACCAACCGCCATCCTTACTGGTGACAGCCCGCAAGGGCGAATGGCTTGAGGTTGAACATGATGATGCCGGCAGAACCGGCTGGATCATGCAGGAGCGCCGGTGGAGTTACACCACCTGGGAACAGTACCTGAAAGGCAAACTGATTTCATTTCTCCGCAACAGCCCTAAAAATCAGATCCAGATTGTCCCTCGTCCCGGCGTCAGCAAAGGTACGCCGATACCAATCAGACAGCCAATGAAGGTGATCATGTCGCAGGGCGACTGGGTCTATGTCCTGCTTGACCAGAACAGCGCAGGCTGGATCAGGTGGCGGGATGGTGATGGACGTTTGTTGATCGGTTTTGAGAGTTCTTTGCCCAAATAATCCGTTGACGGCCTGTTACTGCACATGTTATGAGAGCAACCTATGTATTCCTTGATTATTATTAACGTAGCAGCACGAGCTATCACCGCCGCGGCAGACGCAGCCGCGGAGAGTACTGCTGCCCGCTGATCGTTTCGACGCAACCGTTACTGAACAGCCGTAGGCATGCAGCCTGCGGCTTTTTTATTTTGTTCATTGCCCTATTTCAATACGAGGAGAGTGTCAACCATGCGTGTGCAACTTGTACCGGCCGGAACCGGCGAACTGACCTATGAAATCAGAAACATCGTCAATGTTGCAGAAAAACTGCAAAAATGTGGCGTCACCATTAACTGGGAAAACATTGGCGACCCGATTGTCAAGGGGGAGCAGATCCCTGGCTGGATGAAAGAAATTGTCTCTACAGCAGTAATGGATAATGAAACCTGGGGCTACTGTCACACCCGTGGCGTGCTGAAAACCCGCGAGTTTATCTGCGAAACCACCAACCAACGTGGCGGCGCACAGATTACCCCCGAAGACATCATCTTTTTCAACGGCCTGGGTGATGCCATAGCCAAGATTTACGGCTGCCTGACCCCCGAGGCTCGCGTCCTGATGCCGTCTCCTTCCTACACCACCCACACCCTGGGTGAAGTTGGGCACGCCAATGCACCTTCACTGCATTTCCGCCTTGATCCGGAAAACGGCTGGCGCCCTGATCTGGCAGAACTGCGCAGCCAGGTTCAGAGCAATCCATCGGTCTGCGCCATCATGATCATCAACCCGGACAACCCCACCGGTATGGTCTACAGCAAAGAGACCCTGCAGCAGATCGTTGCCATTGCAAAAGAGTTTGGCCTGTTCATCATCTCTGATGAGGTCTACAACAACGTTGTCTATAATGGCGAAAAGACCGTGCCTATCAGCGACGTGATCGGCGATGTGCCAGCCATCTCGCTTAAGGGGATTTCCAAAGAGTTCCCCTGGCCCGGCTCACGCTGTGGCTGGATTGAAGTCTATAATGGTCAGGCTGATGAGCAGTTCCGCAAGTATATCAACCTGATCCTGACCAGCAAGATGAACGAGGTCTGTTCAACAACCCTGCCGCAAACGGTTATTCCGGCGATCATGCAACATCCTCAGTATCAGGTTTACCTGAAGGAGCGGATCAGCCTCTATGAAAAATCCAGCAACATCACCTACAACTTCCTCAAAGAAGTACCCGGGCTGCTGGTCAATCGCACCAATGGCGCCTTTTACATGGCTGTTGCCTTCAAGGAAGGGGTTTTAAACAGCAACCAAAGCCTGCCTATTGCCAATGACGAAGTACGCAGTCTGGTTGAATCGCTGGTGAATCAGCCCGGCGTATCTCCTGACAAGCGTTTTGTGTACTACACCCTTGCCGCCACCGGCATCTGCACGGTACCGCTTTCTTCCTTTGCCACCAGCCTGCAAGGCTTCCGGGTCACCCTGCTAGAACGTGACCCTGCCGAGACTGAGCGGATCTACAAAACACTGGCCAGCAAGATTACCGAATATCTGGCATCATAAAACCGTAAAGGGAGGCGTAATCGCCTCCCTTTTTTGTTCTGTTCAATGATGTCTCTGTGATGAATTTTTATGCCGTTTCAACGACTGTTGATATTTTATTATTCCAACCGGAAGCCGCAGACTCTGCCTGATCTGTTTTGCCCGTTCCTCAGCAGCCTTTCGCTTTAGCTCCTTTTCAGCCTGTCGCGCCTCAATCTCCTGCCTGACCTTTAACTGACGCCTGTATTCCCGTTCGTGCCGCCTCTGATCAGCCTGCAATGACTTATTCATGGTATCGCCCATGATCAGCACCAGCACCAGCGCAACCATTCCCCAAAAGACATATGCCTGCGGAAAGACGAACAGGATCTCGTTTAAAGCCAGCAGGCAGGCCTTTAGAATGCCAAGCGCCAGCTCCAGGCATAGCAGGAAGAGTTCTTTGGCTGCGGCAAAAAAATCAATCAGAAATTCAAATACCGACATTTGACATCCCCCTGCTGACTCGCTTCTCGCCATTTGCCACTCATACCAAGCCACACCGGTTTTTTAAACAGAAAAGCCCACGATTGCTCGTGGGCTTCTGTGCTCAAACCGGATATCTCTATCCGGGATTTATTTTGGCGTCCCCAGCCGACTTAATACAGCACTATAACCATTGTGTTTTTTAGTAATTATTTTTCAAATACCGTAATAAATGCCGCAAAAAAGTATATATGGATTACATCGTTCACATTTTGCCATCCATTTTTCATGGTATAGCACATATATCCGATTTCGTGTAACCTTAATATCCTTACATCATCCCCCCTTCCGTAAAGCTGAAATACGTTCCATCTCCGACAATCACATGATCCAGCACCCTGATCCCCATGATCTCGCCTGCTTCCTTCAGCCGTCTGGTAATAGATACATCCTCACTTGATGGTGCTG
>DAIQQT010000170.1:0-6067 GCA_036786685.1 Trichlorobacter sp. | reverse complement strand
AGGATGTGAATAACCAAGACTCAACACCAATTCAGAACCCTTCACTTCAGCACGATAACCAACACCATTGATCTCAAGATCAGTCTGGTAACCGGTTGTCACACCAACCACCATGTTGCTTACCAAAGTCCTGGTTAGACCATGAGCTGAACGGGACTTGATGGCATCATCCGGACGAGTCACACAGATCTTACCGTCCTCAACAGCAACGGAAACTTCTGGCATAATCGTACGGCACAATTCGCCCTTTGGACCTTTAATGGTCAGGACTGAATCAGCAAAGGTCACAGTGACCCCTTTAGGAACTTCAATCGGCAATTTCCCGATTCGTGACATTGTGTGACTCCTTTAGAACTGGGACTGACTACTTACCAGACGGTGCAGAGCAGTTCGCCACCGATACCGGCCTGACGGGCTGACACATCTGTCATGATACCCTTTGAGGTTGACAAGATCGCAATACCCAGACCGTTTTTAACGGTAGGAATTGACTCAGAGTCAACATATGTCCGGCTACCAGGCTTACTAATCCGTGTGATCTCATTGATCACGGGATCTTTTTCGTCGATGAACTTCAGATAGACCCGCAGGACTCCCTGACGATTATCAGCGATAACCTTATAATTTTTGATGAACCCTTCTTGCTTCAACACCTGGGCGATATTCACCTTGACATTTGAAGAAGGGATATCGACCTTTTGAAGCTTAACCATATTCGCATTACGAATTCTGGTTAGCATATCGGCGATAGGATCAGTCATTGACATCGAGACGCACTCCTCTGAGGTTATGCAGCATTACCAGCTGGACTTGATAACGCCGGGAATCTGTCCGGCGGAAGCATATTTACGCAGGCAGATACGACACATCTGAAACTTGCGATAATAAGCCTTGGGACGTCCGCAGACCGGGCAGCGGTTATGCTGCCGAACCTTGAACTTAGGCGTGCGCTGCGACTTGTTGATCATCGAGACTTTTGCCACGTAATCCTCCCACTAGTTCCTGAACGGCATGCCCATATGCTTAAGCAGGGCCTTGCCTTCTTCGTCATTTTTAGCTGAAGTCACAATAGTAACGTTCAACCCCTTGATTTTATCAATTTCATCATAATTGATTTCCGGAAAAATCAACTGCTCTTTGATTCCCAACGTATAATTACCCTGGCCATCAAAAGCCTTGCCTGAAACGCCTTTAAAGTCACGTACACGAGCAAGTGCGACATTCATCAGGCGATCAAGGAATTCATACATACGATCACGACGCAGAGTCACCATGCAACCAATCGGCATACCCTCACGAAGTTTAAAGCTGGCGATAGACTTCTTTGCTTTCGTAATAACTGCTTTCTGACCGGTTATTTTACCCAACTCAGATGCAGCAGAATCAAGAATTTTAACATTCTGGATCGCTTCGCCTAGTCCCATATTGATTACAACCTTTTCAATCCTAGGAACTTCCATAATGTTTTTATAGTTGAATTCAGTGCGCAGCTTCTGCACAACTTCATTCTGATATACGTCTTTCAATCTGGCCATGGCCTGGATTCCTCCCGATTAATTCTCCAGAGAGCTATCACACTTGACACAAGTGCGTTGTTTATCGCCGTTTTCTAGCACCTTAACTTTGGTACGAACAGGCTTCACACACTTGGTACAGTAGAGCTGTACATTGGATACATGCAGTGCAGCTTCTTTTTCAGTAATGCCACCAGGCTCATTACCGCGGGCACGTACGTGACGCTTCACCATATTAAGGCCTTCTACGATAACGGCGTCCTTTTTAGGAAGCACCTGCAGTACTTTACCGGTCTTTGTCTTTTCCTTACCGGCAATAACCATTACCGTATCACCTTTAGCTACGTGATATTTTTTCGATTGCATCAGTGTTTCTCCAATTTTGCGTTAAAGTACTTCCGGTGCAAGGGAGATGATCTTCATGAACTTCTTGGCACGCAGTTCCCGAGCAACAGGTCCGAAGATACGGGTACCAACCGGCTCCTTTGCGTTGTTTATGACAACACCAGAATTGTTATCAAAACGAATGTAGGAACCATCAGGACGGCCAAGTTCTTTAGCAGTACGAACGATCACTGCTTTGACCACATCACCTTTTTTTACCTTGGAATTCGGCAGCGCTTCACGCACTGAGCAGACGACTATGTCACCAACTCCGGCATACTTACGCTTTGACCCGCCAAGTACCTTGATGCAAAAGAGTTTTTTTGCACCAGAGTTATCGGCTACGTCAAGTATAGTTTGCATCTGAATCATGCTCGTATCCTCTCTGGGGGGCTGCTACGCAGCGCTCTCAAGAATCTGGCGCAGGGCCCAGCGCTTGTCTTTGCTTAAAGGACGGCACTCAACGATCTGTACCTTATCCCCTGCCTTGCAGCTGTTCTGCTCATCGTGAACCTTATACTTTACACTCCGCTTGATGTACTTATTGTAAAGCGGGTGTTTTACAAGGCGATCAACCCTAACTACAACTGTTTTTTCCATTTTGTCACTGACTACGACGCCGGTCTGAGTACGTCTATGTCCAAGCTCACCCATGACAGTCCTAACCCCTGCTTTCTGTAAGGATGGTATTGATCCGTGCGATGTCTTTACGGATCGCGCCAAGCTTTCCGGTATTCTCAAGGCGCCCAGTATTCAGTTGAAACTTAAGGTTGAAGAGCTCCTGGGTCAATTCGTCCCGTTTCTGCTTCAATTCAGCCTCAGCCATTTTACGTATATCATTAGCCTTCATTTTGGGTACCTCTGGTAATGAACTTGGTGGATACCGGCAGCTTATGAGCTGCCAGCCTGAAGGCTTCGCGTGCGATTTCTTCAGAAACCCCTTCCATCTCATACAACACCATGCCGGGCTTTACCACACATACCCATGAATCAGGTGAACCCTTACCTTTACCCATCCGGGTCTCGGCAGGCTTTGCTGTCAGCGGCTTGTCAGGAAACATACGGATCCAGATTTTACCGCCCCGCTTGATATAGCGGGTCATAGCAATACGTGCAGCTTCAATTTGACGTGAGTCAACCCAACCACATTCAGTGGCTTGAAGTGCAAACTCACCGTATGAGATCTCAATTCGGCGGCAGGCAGCACCTGTCATCCGACCTTTCATCTGCTTCCTATGCTTAACCCTTTTCGGCATTAACATGTGACTTGCTCCTGAAACTTATTGTCCTGGCAGGACTTCACCCTTGAAGATCAGGACCTTTACCCCAATGATACCATAGGTGGTCTTGGCCTCAGCGAACCCGTAATCGATATCTGCGCGCAGTGTGTGCAACGGTACTCTGCCTTCACGATACCATTCAGTACGTGACATTTCAGCACCACCCAGACGACCTGAACAGGTGATCCGAATACCTTTGGCACCGAACTTGAGTGAAGAGGTAACACTTTTCTTCATTGCACGACGAAACGCGATCCGACGCTCAAGTTGAAGTGCTACGTTTTCAGCAACCAATTGCGCATCAAGCTCAGGCTTGCGAACCTCATTGATGTTAATGAAAACTTCTTTTGAGGTAATAGCAGCCAGATCCTTCTTCAGTAGTTCTACTTCTGCGCCCTTTTTGCCGATGATCAAACCTGGACGGGCAGCATGAATATTGATCTTCGTCTTATTTGCTGCACGCTCAATCTCAATCTTTGAGATACCAGCGCTATACAGACGCTTCTTCAAAAACTGGCGAATCTTCAGGTCCTCGTGGAGGTTCTTGGCAAAATCAGCCTCAGCGTACCACTTCGAGTCCCAGGTCTTGATGACGCCAAGTCTGAAACCTATCGGATTTACTTTCTGTCCCAAGACTGCACCTCCGGCCTATCTTGTTTTCGTGTCAGACAAAACCACAGAAATATGGCTTGTCGGCTTGCGTATTTTACTGGCACGGCCCATTGCGCGCGGTACAAATCGCTTCAGTACGGCACCACCATCTACAAAAATCGTCTTAACAAACAGCTTGTCTATATCATTCACACCCTTCTGCTCAGCATTAGCAACTGCCGATTTCAGAAGTTTGAGAAGAACTTGTGCTGACGGGTTTGGCAAGAAAGTCAGGGTGTTCAGTGCTTGCTGGATACCCTTGCCCCGAACCAGATCGGCGACAATCCGCGTCTTGCGCGGAGACAGGCGTGCTAATGTTAATTTGGCACTGGATTCCATTCAAATCGCTCCTTTATTACTTCTTGACCTTGCTCTTTTTATCGGCAGCATGGCCATGGAAGGTCCGGGTTGGGGAGAACTCACCCAGTTTATGACCAACCATGTTCTCGGTAACAAAAACCGGAATAAACTTCTTGCCGTTATGTACCGCCAGAGAAACTCCAATAAATTCAGGAGTAATGGTGGAACGACGGGACCAGGTTTTGATGATTTTTTTAGAGTTAGGACCCTCGGTCTCAACTTTTTTCATCAGATGCCCATCAACAAAAGGGCCTTTTTTTATCGAGCGTGCCATATAGAGCTAGCCTCTCATTCGATTATTTGGTGCGTTTTTTAACGATAAAGCGGTCAGACGTCTTGTTTGTACGGGTCTTATAACCCTTGGTCGGAATACCCCAAGGCGTTACCGGATGACGACCACCAGAAGTTCTACCCTCACCACCGCCATGCGGGTGGTCAACCGGGTTCATAGCAACACCACGAACCTTTGGACGCTTGCCCAACCAGCGTGAACGGCCAGCTTTACCAAGGCATACGTTTTCATGGTCAATATTGCCTACCTGACCAATAGTCGCGTAGCAGTCCTGAAGAACCAGACGGACTTCACCGGAAGGCAGCTTAACTTGTGAGTACTTGCCTTCTTTTGACATCAGCTGGGCAAAAGTACCGGCACTACGTGCAAGCTGTGCGCCTTTTCCAATCTTCAGCTCAATATTGTGGATGATAGTACCCAGAGGAATCGAGCGCAGTGGTAAACAGTTACCTGGCTTGATATCAGCTTCTGGACCACTCAGCACCGTATCGCCAACCTTCAGATCAACCGGAGCAAGGATGTAACGCTTTTCGCCATCAGTATAGTGAAGAAGGGCAATCCGAGCACTACGGTTTGGATCATATTCAATCGTAGCAACCTTAGCGGGAATACCACGCTTGTCACGACGAAAATCAATCATACGATACTTCTGCTTGTGACCGCCGCCTTGATGACGTGCAGTTACGCGGCCAAAGTGGTTACGACCACCAGTCTTTTTAATCTTGACCAGCAGGGACTTCTCCGGCGTTGTGGAGGTAATCTCCTCAAACGTCGAACAGGTTTGATGTCTGCGCCCAGCAGATGTGGGCTTGTAGCTCTTTATTGCCATACCTGAACCCCGATTCAGTAATGATTAGTCCGTTACACTTCGAAGAAGTCGACGGTCTGGCCTTCCTTCAGCGTGATATAGGCCTTTTTCCAGTTTTGACGCTTCCCGTAGTTACGACCGAAGCGTTTTACCTTGCCAGCCACATTCACGGTACGTACCGAAGTAACATTGACCTTGAAGAGCGACTCAACAGCTTTCTTGATTTCAATCTTGTTTGAATCCCGGTCAACCACCAGAGTAATGGTGTTTGCAGCCTCAGTCCCAAGAGATGTTTTCTCAGTGACGTGGGGTTTTTTAATGATTGAATAGATATTCATTACTGCAGCGCTCCTTCCACGAGTCGCACAGCACCCTCGGTCATGACAATGTTTTGATACTTAAGGACATCAAATACATTCAAACCGTCAGCCTTGAGCAACTTAACATAGGTAACATTTCGAGACGACAACGCAAGATTCGTCGAAGGTTCCTCGGTGATGATCAAAGAACGCTCAAGATCAAATTTCTTCATGAAACCGGCAAAGTCTCTAGTAGAAATCTTTGCAAATTCAATCTGATCAAGAACCGTTATCTTTTCACTCTTAAGCTGCAGAGAAAGCAGTGAGCGCAATGCAGCTTTACGAGCCTTCTTGTTAATACCCAGGTTATAGGTCTTAGGCTGAGGCCCGAATACCGTTCCACCGCCAGGATACTGGGGGGCACGTGAACAGCCTTGGCGGGCGTTACCGGTACCTTTTTGCTTGAATGGTTTCTTGCC
>DAIQQT010000169.1:0-6085 GCA_036786685.1 Trichlorobacter sp. | reverse complement strand
CCCTTCTCGGGGGGATCGCGAGATTAACTACCGCTTTCAGACCATGCCTGGCCCGGTGCAGCTTGAGATTAACGGCACCAATGGGTTCAAGTCGGAAACCGTTATTGCCTATGAACTTGGCTACCGCACAACACCAACCCCACGCATATCACTGGACCTTGCGCTATTTGTAAACCAGTACGACAAGCTCCGGGTTCCGTTAAGCGGATCACCCTACCTTGGCTCCAGCGCCCTTGTGCAACCTTTTAACCTGTCCAACACCATGCATGGCCATACCTATGGCGCAGAGCTGTCTGCAAACTGGAAACCGCTGGACTGGTGGCGCCTGCAGGCAACCTACAGCTACCTCTGCTCAATTATCCACCTTGACCAGGGCAGCGGCGAACCGATTGCAGATATCAACCGCAGTGACCTTGCAGGCGGTGCCCCCCGGCATCAGGGATCAATCCGTTCAGGCTTTGATCTGGGGAAACAGGTGGAGCTGGACTTCTGGCTGCGGGCTGTTGACCGGGTAGCCTACATCGATCAGGTGTCAATCCCCGGCTACATCACCATGGATATTCGCCTGGCCTGGAAACCGCTAAAGCAACTTGAGCTTGCACTGGTTGGCCAGAACCTCTTCCAGAAACGGCATCCTGAATATATCCCTGAATTCATCAACACCACCGCCTCTGAGGTGCCCCGTTCCGTCTACGGCAAAGTAACCTGGAGGTTTTGACTCTGCCATGTCCAGCACCTGCTTGACATATCCGCTGATCAGCCTGCTGCTTTTCATCTGTCTGTTGCTGCAGACGTCATCTGTCGCAGCCCAGGAACCGGGTGAGCACCAGATTAAAGCAGCCATGACCTACAACATGCTCCGGTTCATGGATTGGCCTGATGACAACCTTCCTGGTCAAGCACCTCAAATCACCATCTGTATTGCCGGCAAAGGACCGCTTGGCAGCGCCATGGCCAGCCTGCATGGGAAAATCGTTAAAAGCAGAACGATTACAATTCAGCAGCTGCCAGCACCCCCTGTTATTGCAGGTTGTGAGGTACTGATACTGAGCGATCTGGAACGGTCATCGGTGAGCAGCTTGCTGGAGAAAACACGTACTGCTCCAGTCCTGACCGTTTCCGATTCCAGAGGATTTGCCCGCAGTGGAGGTGTGCTCGGGTTTGTCCTGCAACAGGGCAAGGTCAGATTCGAGATCAATCAGACTGCAGCCCAGCGACACCGCTTGCGGATCAGCGCGCAACTGCTGAAGCTGGCGCAGATCGTGACAGAAACGCCATGAACCGCACCCTGCTGACATACCTGGCCAATATTTCCATCCGCCGCAAACTGCTGCTGCTGATCATGCTTACCTGCGGTCTGGTACTCATGGCAACCACCCTGATCTTTGTGGTCAAGGAGGCCAACGACATCATCGGCACCCAACGCAGAGATCTTGCCTCGCTGGCAGATATTCTCGGGAAAAACGTTGCATCCTCTGTCACCTTTGATGATCCCCAGTCAGCCCTGGACACCATGTCATCACTAACGGTCAAGACTGATATCATTGCCGCCTACATACTCAGAACTGATGGCACTATCTTCAGCCGCTATACTACAGCAAACGCGAAAACAAAGGATTTGCCTTTTGAGCAGCTTGGCCGGAACAGCTCGGCTGCAGATTATCAGCGCGTCTTGAAGCAGATTCAGATGAACAGCAACCGCTTCTTTCAGCTATCAGAACGGTTCAGCATGGTTGCGCCGATTCAGCTTGACGGCCAGACAATCGGCACCATTGTACTGTTTGCAGATATACATGAATTAAAGAGCCGACTGCTCAGCACCCTGCTCTCTGCCATACTGGTACTCAGTCTTGCGGCAGCAGCAGCCTACCTGCTCTCGGTCCGCCTGCAAACCATTATCTCGCTACCGATCCTGCATCTGGTAGATACCATGCGATCGGTTTCTGAAACTAAGGACTTTTCCCTGCGCGCCGATACACCGGGGAGTGATGAGATAGGTCAGCTGTACGACAGTTTCAACGAAATGCTGCAGGAGATAGAAGAACGCAACCTGGTACTGCGTCAGCGCCAGGAACATCTGCAGGAACTGGCACACTTTGACACCCTGACCCGCCTGCCGAACCGGGTGCTGTTCCATGACCGTCTGCAACAGGCCATGAACCTTGCCTTACGCTCCAATCAGCTGATAGCGGTAATCTTCATTGATCTTGACCGTTTTAAAGACATTAACGACACCCTGGGACATCGCACCGGTGACCTGCTGCTGCAGCAGGTTGCAGACCGGATGGAACTGGTGCTGCGGGACTGCGATACCGTTGCCCGCCTGGGCGGGGATGAGTTTACCATCTTTGTTCAGGATATCCGGTCACAGAAAAACGCCTGCAAAGTTGCCCAGAAACTGCTTGATCTGTTTGAAATCCCCTACTGCCTGGATGGGCAGCAGACATTTATAACCTGTAGTATCGGTATCACCATCTTTCCGGATGACGGTGACACTATTGATACCCTGCTCATGAATGCAGACTTAGCCATGTACCATGCCAAGGCGGATGGGAAAAATGCCTACCGGCTGTTTAATGCAGAGATGAACCAGCAGGCCAGCGAACGGGTTGCGCTGCAGACTGATTTGCGCAAGGCGCTTGACCTGAAGCAGCTGCAGCTGATGTACCAGCCCAAGTTTGATGCACAAACCGGTGTAATGATCGGCGTTGAAGCACTTATCCGCTGGCAGCACCCGGAACGGGGCATGATTCCCCCCAGCCGCTTTATACCGCTTGCCGAAGAATCCGGTGCCATTCAGGCGATCACGGAGTGGGTTTTAAGTACCGCCTGCAAACAGGCAAAGACCTGGCAGGAGACCAGCAGCAGCGCAGTTACGGTTGCAGTAAACCTTTCAGCCTACAGCCTGAAAAGGAACAAAGCCCCCGTCATGGTGCAAGAGGCCCTGGCAGAGACCGGACTGCCCCCCCATCTGCTGGAACTTGAACTGACCGAATCCATGTTGATTGAAAACGACCAGCACGCTGAAGAGACCTTGAATGATCTGAAAAAACTGGGTATTTCAATTGCCATTGATGATTTTGGAACCGGCTACTCATCACTGTCATACCTGCACCGTTTTCCCATTGACGCCTTAAAGATCGATAGATCCTTTGTCTGGAACATGAACCGCAGTGACAGTGACCTGGCCATTGTGGTGGCCATTATCGCTATGGCGCACAGCCTGAAGCTTAAAGTGGTGGCTGAAGGGGTTGAAACAGACGCACAGCTTAGCGCACTGAAGAAAAACGGGTGTGAAGTCATCCAGGGATATTTACTGGGGAAACCGACCACAGCAGAGCATATTGCCATGAAGTTGAAAAAGATGAAGAGCCGCTAGCCATGGGACTGATCAGCTGCAATAAAATTCTGACTGTCGGCGTGCAACGATTTGATGAAGACCATCAGCAGCTGGTTGCCATTATCAATCAGCTGCATAAAGCGTTTAAATCCGGTGAAGGACAGCATTCGATACACCAGGCTCTGCAGCAGCTTGATAGCTATACCTGCTACCACTTTCATGCAGAAGAAGAGCTGCTGGCACAACACGGCTATCCACTGCTTGAAGAGCATCAAAAGGCACATCAGGATATTTTGAACAGGTTCGATGAACTGCAGGCCGGGTACCATACCAGCCCTGCCGCCATGCAGCAGAATCTGATGCAGTTTCTGCTTGATTGGCTGATTTCCCACACCAAAACAGTTGATCAAAAATATGGCCTGTTTCTGAACAGCAGGGGAATCTATTAACCTCGTTTCATATGCTTTATAAACTCCAACGCTGCCGGTGACAGGCTTTTGCCCTTACGCCAGGCAAGGTTAAAGCTGCGATTGATCTCCAGGCCTGGTACCTGCAGCTCCACCAAGGTTCCGTTCGACAACTCGTGTCCCACCGCAAGGGTTGAAACAAAGGCAGCCCCTACCCCGCTCAACACAGCCCGACGAACCGCCTCACTGCTGCCAAGCTGGGCAACAATCCGCAACTGTCGCGGATCAATACCATTTCTTTGCAGTGCCGCATCAACTGCAGTACGGGTGCCTGAGCCGGACTCGCGGATAACCAGCGACACCTGAAGCAACTGCTCCAGCCCTATTGATGCTTCCGGGTACTGTCCTGCTCTGACAACCAGTACAATCCGCTCAGTCATCACCTCCTGGGTGCTGATGCTGTCATCATCGACCTGACCTCCCACCACCGCCAGTTCAACCAGCTCATCCTGTAACAGCCGCAGCACCTCACGGGTGTCCCCCTGTTGCAACTCAAGCCGCACACCGGGCCAGGCAGCACTGAAGCCCCCCAGCATATCGGGAATAAGAAAGGCAGCCGGAATCGTGCTGGCTCCAACCCGCAAGATCGCCTGCTCAAGTCCCTGGAAACGGCGGATCGCCTCAGTCGCCTCAGTGCATTGACGACAGATCCGGGCAGCGTGATCGTAAAAAAGCCGTCCAACCTCGGTTAACGCTACCTGACTTGCCGATCGATCAAAAAGCCGCACATTCAACTCATCTTCCAACGCCCTGATATGCTGGCTGGCAGTGGACTGAGCCAGACTGACCACTTCACCCCCCTTTGAAAAACTGCGGGTATCGGCAACGGCCAGAAATACTTCCAACTGTTTCAATGTCATAGGGCCCCCTATCGATATAATCGATTAAACACAGCGTATTTCTACCAGATTATCTATTTGCCAGGCAAGCATACAAATTGGTATCAAATATATTCATCTTTCTGAATACAAAGGAGAATCACCCATGTTGAAAAAATTGGTCCTGTCTTTTGCACTGACCCTTGCTTCTGCCGGCATCGCCCTGGCAGCCAACTACATTGAACCCCAGGAGCTGAAAGAACTGCTGGACAAAAAGAAACCGGTTATTCTGGTGGATATCCAGCCGGCTGCTGATTTTGAAAAACAGCATCTGCCCGGTTCCATTGAAACCAATGCCTTTCCTGCCAAGACTGATGAAGAAAAGGCCCGTTTGGACAAAGCGCTTGCCGTTATCAAGGCCTCAAAAGATCCGGTTGTTGTTGTTTGTCCCCGTGGCAAGTCCGGTGCTAAAAACAGCTATACTTATCTTGAATCAAAAGGCATTTCTGAAGACCGCATGACCATCCTTGAAGGTGGCATTCATGAATGGCCCTACAAAGAACTGTTTGTGAAAGGCCGTTAACAAAGACAATGGCTACCCATGATTGTTCAGTGGTCATGACAGACATGGCCGCTGCCTGCACTTCCTGCGGAGAATGTGTCCGTCCCTGCAGTTTTCTGCAACAGCAGGGAACACCCGCTGCCATTGCCGGACGTGGTGATGCCGAAAGCAACCTGCTTTCGGCATTTGGCTGTTCATTGTGCGGGCTGTGCGATGCGGTCTGCCCTGAAGGGTTATCTCCCTCTGCCATGTTTCTGACCATGCGTCAGCAGGCTGCCAGCCGTACTCTGGTTAATCTAAAGGCCTATGCTCCATGGCTGAACTACGAAACCCTGGGGGCATCTGCCCTGTTTCAGCGGGATCTGATCCCTTTCAACTGCAGCACCGTTTTCTTCCCCGGCTGTTCATTGCCGGGCACCAGACCGACTGCCGTACGTGAACTGTTTACACGTCTGCGCATGATCGAACCATCAGCAGGACTGGTGCTGGATTGTTGCGGCAAGATTTCCCGTGACCTGGGACTAACCGATCGCTTTACCACCATCTTTACTCAGCTCACTGAGCGACTACGGCGCAAAGGGGTTACTCGCATCCTTACTGCCTGTCCTGGCTGCAACAAGATACTAAGCAGCTATGGCGGCACCACGTTTCAGGTGGCAAGTATCTATACTGTTCTTGCCGAACAAGGCCAGCCACGCACTTCTGATCTGACAGCAGTGGTTGCGATCCACGACCCCTGTCCTGCCCGCTTTGATACTGTCCAACAGTCAGCAGTCCGTCAACTTGTTCAATCCTGTGGCTACCGTATTGAAGAGCTTGCATCCCATGGAGAACGTACCCGCTGTTGTGGACAGGGGGGGATGGTGGAAGGCTGTGTACCCGGCACGGTGAAAAAAGA